>CAZQYL010000061.1:0-11156 GCA_964597425.1 uncultured Ignavibacteriales bacterium
TCAACTTATATTATGAGTTATATCATATGAACCCTTGATACTTATCGCTATTTTAGTATAATAGACATTTCAAAAGTATAATTTCCGTTTGAATATAGAATTTAATTACCCTGTAATAATACAGGGAGGCATGGGTGTTGCTGTATCTGACTGGCGGCTTGCAAAAACCGTTTCGGCTAGTGGTCAGCTTGGCGTAGTATCAGGAACAGCGATAAGCAGAATATTCACATCCAGGCTTATGGATGGTGATATCTCTGGGAATGTAAGGCGCGCCTTGGCGCATTTTCCAATGCAGGATTCTGTACAGGAAATACTTGAAAGATATTACATACCCGGCGGAAAACTTAAAAATGCTCCCTACCGCTCACAGCCAATTTATACTATTAAACCATCTCCTTTCCTCGATAAATTAACCGTTCTTGCCAATTTCACAGAAGTGTGGCTTGCAAAGGAAGGTCACAGCGGTGTTGTTGGAATTAACCTGCTCGAAAAAGTTCAGATGTCAAACCCTGCATCAATTTACGGTGCAATGCTTGCGGGAGTTGATTTCATTATCATGGGTGCGGGTATTCCCGTGCAGGTACCTGCGATTATAACGAAACTTACTTCTCATGAAGCAGTGAGCTACAGACTTGATGTGCAGGGTGCAATGCCCGATGATACTTATCATATCAAATTTGATCCTGATAATATTTTCCCCGGGATACAAAGTATTACAGGTACACTGAACCGCCCAAAGTTCGTGCCGGTAGTTTCTTCGGTTGTTCTGGCGCAGGCGCTTATTAAACGCAGTGATGGTGAGATAAACGGGTTTATAATAGAAGGACCAACTGCGGGGGGACACAACGCTCCACCAAGGGGAGTATTAAAGCTTGATGAAAATTCAGAACCCATATACGGCATCAAAGATCTTGTTGACCTGGAGAAAATTAAATCACTGGGCCTGCCTTTCTGGCTTGCAGGCGGTTTCGGTCACCCGCAGAAATTAAAAGAAGCCATCCGGCTCGGGGCGCAGGGAATCCAGGTTGGCACCGCATTCTCTTTGTGTAATGAATCGGGGATGGAAAGTGAACTCAAACAAAGAGTATTGGCAAAGGTAATATCAGGCGATATTAAGGTAATTACCAGCTCAACAATTTCTCCCACGGGATTCCCGTTTAAAGTACTCGGGGTTGAAGGTACTGCTTCAGATGAAAAAGTTTATAATATCAGAAAACGAATTTGTGACCTTGGATTTTTGAGGAATGTTTTAATTGATCCGGCAGGTAAACTTAATTACCGTTGTTCAGCCGAGCCCGTTGAAGACTTTGTGAAAAAGGGCGGCAGGGAAGAAGATGCTATGGGCAGAACATGTTTGTGTAATAACCTTGCAGCGACTGCTGGATTTGCACAGATACGTAAAGATAATTTCTCTGAGCCCCAGCTTGTGACATCAGGGGATGATATTGAAACAATTACCAGGCTTATTAAGCCCGGTACAATTAATTATTCTGCCGTAGATGTTTTAAATTACCTGCTGGGTAAGAGTTAATTTCAAAAAACCATTACTTATCTAATACTTTTTATTTTTTTGTGATGTAACGAGACCTATCTACTTTGCTGTGAGCGAATGTATGCTTTGATGTCAGCTTTTCGGTTTTTTTGGTATTTTTGTTTACCGCAAGACCCATATTGCTCATTTGTTGTGATATGTTCTTGTCATCCCCGGTTTTATCTTTGATCAATTGCTCCATTGCCGTTTCCTCATTACTGGTCTTGTCTTCGGATACCTTTTCAGTTTTGGCGGAATTTTTATCGCTGCCTGTTACTTTCTTAATATTTGTTTTCATTGTATTTTGTGTTCAGTTCTTTCTGTTATTAGTGGATAAATCTTGTTTTAGGTCTATTTATTGCTTTTTAGATTAAGACATGTACTCTAATATACAACCTTTATAACTTGTTAGCAAATTTTCAAATCTCAACTAAAAGCTGTTAATTAAACAAAAAGGACGCAATGGCGTCCTTTAGAATATAATATCTGTGCGAATCCGTTACATCAGTACTATCTTTGTTCCGTTTTTATCTATGCTGCTTTCACATCCTTTGTGGGATAACTTTCAGGATATAGCAGGCATTTAACTTCATGAGTTGTCTGGTTGTGTGATGCAAGAAGCGGTCTGGTGTGCTCGCACTCGCCTTTGATTATTTTCGGGCAGCGGGGATGGAAATAACATCCTGTAGGCACATTTGCCGGTGAAGGTACATCACCTGTCAAAATGATCCTCTTGCGCTTTTGTTTGGGGTCAGGTATCGGCACCGCTGAAAGCAATGCTTCTGAATACGGATGCAGTGTCTTTGAATACAGCTCATTGCAGTCTGATATTTCAACTATCTGTCCAAGATACATTACTGCTACTCTGTCACTGATATGCTCCACGACCGATAGATCATGAGAAATAAATAAATATGTTAAGTCTAACTCCTTCTGCAGGTCCTGCAACAGGTTTATAATTTGTGATTGGATTGATACATCAAGCGCTGAAACCGGTTCATCGCAAACTATGAATTTTGGTTCTACGGATAGCGCACGGGCAATACCTATTCTCTGCCTCTGACCGCCTGAAAATTCATGCGGGTATCTTCTTGCATGAAGGCGTGAGAGTCCCACTTTTTCAAGAAGGTCCATAACCATCTTCTCAGCTTTTTCGCCTTCGGCTATTTCGTGGTACTTTAATATCTCGGTTATCATGCCGCCAACTGTCATACGGGGGTTAAGCGATGAATACGGGTCCTGGAAAATAATCTGCATATCCTTGCGCAGCTTCTTAAGGTCATTGTTATCCATTTCAGTAACATCCTGCCCGTCAAATACTACCTTGCCGCCTGTTGGCTCTATAAGCCTTAAAAGGGTTCTGCCAATTGTTGTTTTCCCGCAGCCTGATTCACCCACCAAACCAAGGGTTTCACCCTTATTGATCTTAAATGATACATCATCAACGGCTTTAACATAGCCAACGGTTTTGGAAAGAAGCCCTTTTTTAATTGGGAAGTACTTCTTGAGGTTTTCAACGTTCAGCAGGATTTCTGGCATAATATGTAATTTTCTTTACTTTTTTTGATAAATATCACTCAATATATGTTTTATACTTAAAAATTTCAATGTTAATTTTAAATTAAAGACTCAAGCCTTGTGAGTTGTATTTATCCTGTTTTTCAGCAATTTCAGGTTTTCATTTATCTTATTCAGATCTTCTGCGATCAGGTTAATTTCTTCTTCAACTGTAATATTCTTAAGCTCTTCACGAATTCTGGCAAGCTCTTTAATTTCTTCCTCTTTGTTGGTCTCTTCCATACCGCTAATGATAACACCGATAAATAAGTTAAGCATTATCATTGTACCAAGCAGTATAAAACTTACAAAATAAATTGGCGCGGCAAACGGATGCGCAGAAGGAACTCTCACGGTATCAGGAAAATTTTCATAGCCGTATAGATTGCTGCCGTATACCTGGATATTCATGAAATCAATCCAGCCTTCAAGTGTGATAGTCTTGAATAATGTCATCATTGAAACCTGCAGGCTGCCGAAGTGTATCGGGTCATTCTGCCCGAACATGAATGTTCCGATGACAGCGTAAATATAGAACAACAGAAAAAGCAGTATGCCGACGTAACTCATTGAGGGAATACTTTTGAGCAGCGCGCCAACCAGGATTTGCAGCTTAGGCAGTGCGCTTACCAAACGGAAAACCCTCAGAATCCTTGCGAGACGAAGAACAGCTATATACGCGCCCCCAATTGGTAAGAAACATACAGCTACTATTATAAAATCAAACACATTCCATCCATCATTGAAAAATTCCCATGGCTTTGAACCCTTTGCGCCTATTTTGAGTAATATTTCAACAACAAATATATATAGTACAATGTGATCAAGCAGGTGCAGAAGGTCACCGTGGGTATCCATAAGCCCGGGGTACGTTTCAAGTCCCACAATTACTCCGGCGGCAAGTATTACGCCAATTATGAAATACTGGAAACTCTTAGAATCAACAATCTTTCTGAAATTTTCTGCCATGTTTAAAAATTTATTTTACGAATATATCTAAAAAGGGGATAAGACTCAACAAAAAACTCGGTTTGAAAATTAATGCTACTAGAGTGAATTAAAGGAGTTTGCTTAAAGTGTAGATTGCCGCAGTTTCACTGCGGAATTTTCTGGCTCCAAGTGTAAGGATCTTAAATCCTTGTGATACAGCAAGTTCAGCCTCATTAGCGGTAAAACCACCTTCGGGTCCGATAAATATATCAATTGTGCCGGGTGAATCCTTTATATCTGCTATACTTATCCTTGAAGCATTTTCCTTTTCATCTGCAATAAGTTTCAGCTCACTTTTTGATGATACAAGTGCATCAGCAAAATTTACAGGCTCAGATATCTTTGGCAGCACGCAGCGCTGTGATTGTTTCATCGCTGCAAGCGCGATTGACTGCCACCGTTCGGTTTTATTTGTGGTTTTGTTGATAACATGTTCTGTAACAACGGGGTGAACTGTGTGCACACCAAGCTCAACAGCTTTTTCAATCGCAAATTCAAATCTATCGGGATTTTTTATCAGGCTTTGGTAAAGGTTTACTTTTATTTTAGGTTCATTAGGGCTGTTTAATTTTTCTATAATGCTGCAGTCGATAAGTTCCTTGGCCATGGTGTTAATCTTGCAGCGGTAAACTGAGCCTTCGCCATCGGTAACGAAAATTTCTTCACCCTGCTGCTTGCGCAGCACACGCCCAAGATGTTTGGCTTCATCATCAACTATGGTAAGCGTTGCTGATGATATATAATGCTTCGGAGTATAGTAGTATTCCATATTAAAATTTAGCCGATAAGCTGAATCCAATTTGCCCTACAGTAGGCTTGCCAAGCCTGAAGACCCAGTCAGCCCTCAGAACATAACCAAATGGAGCAATTATGTTTATTCCAATTCCTGCCCCTGAGTAAAACCTTTTGGATGAGATCTTTTCATCCTTATACCAAACAGTGCCAATGTCGTAGATCAATGTAAGGTACAATCCGTGGCGGATATCCAGGTTCTTAACAATTGGAATATCCCTTACCAGCATCATATCTTTCCCGCGGATGTAGCGCGGTTTAATTATTGGTATTCTGACCTCGTTGTAAACTGTAAATATGTCATCGCCTTCGTAGGCTTTGCCTTTCCAGCCGCGCACGTAATCTTCGCTGTAGCCAAGGTACTCATGGTTATACACCGGAATGACCGCGCCCATTGCAAGGCTGGTATATAATTTGGATGCAATTGTGATGTAATAATTTTTTGTTATAGGAACGGGAATAAAACTCTGGTTTTCCAGTATAAACCTGCCAAAGTTTACTTCTTCATCAAGGAAGCCGTATCTTTCGTACAGGGTCCTGAACATCAGACCTTTGGTTGCATATTCGTTGATATCCCGGCTATCCCACGATACACCCGCTCCAAGAGTAATATACCTGTCAATGCCGTCATCTGATACAGTTCTGCCCGGTGCGTATTGTGATACACGCAGGTGGTTGAATTTATATTCTGTGAATACTGAAAAGTGTTTCCCGAAATACCTGCCTAATGTAAGCTCTGCTTTATATTGTACATTTTCATAATTACTGTCATTATACGCAATTGTATTTGAGCCGCTCTCTCTGCCAACTGCTGTGAGACTGCGGTTCCTTTGTCTCTGCCACGCGCCGCCGATGCCCATGAACAAATGCAGCTTTTCGCCTATCCATGGCACGTAATAGCTTAAACTAACCGAAGGATTATAAAACACTCTGAAACCCGCATTCAGTCTTTCATTTCGCCCGCGGAAGTTATCCCACCTTAAATTCATGCTGAGCCATATTTTTTTCCATTCGCCTTCTTCAATTCCGGCATTTGGCAAGGGGAGTATATACCACCTTTCCTTTACATCAACGTTCAGTGCTATTTCCTTTTCGCCTACCGGCACAGGGATTATATCAACTTTCGTAAAGAGTGCTAGATTGTAAATGCTCAGCAGGTCTTCTGAATACTCTTTTAAAGTGAACTTACTGCCTTTTTTAAGATGCATCTCACGGAGAATAATATCATCTTTGGTGGTTTTGTTGCCTGTAATGATAATACTGCTTACCTTCAGGTTTAATGTATCTATCTTAAGTGCGTTCTCTTCGAATTGTTTCTGCAGCGAATCATTTAGGCTTTCGTTATATGGATCCGGTTCAACCTGCGCAAAAAGAATGAAAGGGGCAAATAGAACAAATAAAAAAATATATTTCAAGTTTATGGTTTTTATTGGCTGTGTTTATTAATTGAAAATGATTAACGAATTAGTTTACAGGTTGTATTTCTTTTTTAATTCCATTGCCTGCGGGAAGTTTGGAACTGCAGTTAAGGAAAGCTCGATATATTTTTTCGCGTCATCAATTCGGCCGGTGGTTATAAGGTAAGATGCTGATGCTGTCAGCATCATTGCATATGAGCGCATTAATGTTTCGTAGTAATAGTCTTTAGGTGCGGCGGGCGTGAATTTAAAATCATATACTTTATAATCTGTAACCTGGTTATTTTTAAGCTGGTCTCTTGGCACCATTCTGAACAATAGCCCGTCAGGTATACGGATGAAATCCTGGGCGAACGGTTCGTTTTTGTTCTGCTCTATTTCCCAGGTAATATAGCTTCTGCGGTTAGGATTATTTTTCACAAAACTTGTCATCATTTCCTCAAACAGCTTCATAATACTGCGTGTATCGTAGGGGATATCATGCTCGAATTTATACAGCTCGGGCAGGAATCTTTCAATTTCAGCGCGGGAATTATTGTAAACTTCCGGATAGTTGTTTTCAAGGAACTTAAAGTACCAGCTTCTGCGAAGCAGCTCCTTATCAATAACAACTATATCCGGTCTTATGTTCTTCACAAAATGAAAATACCAGCTTGCCGAAACCCAGAAATCCCATTGACTTGAAATAATTATACTGTTAGGCTCAGCATTCTGAAAGATGTTCATTGTGAACTCTTCGACAAAGTGGTTCTTGCTTTCATCGTTGCCGGCGTAATTTGCATTCAAGGCTACCAGTGAAGTTAACGCCACAACAACGCCAAATGCCAGGCGTTGTACGTTTGTCTTGAGCATTACGGCAAGCTGTGTGTAAATAAACACAGCCCCGAAGCCGATCCATACCGCAAGCGTAATGTAGGCAAGCAGGAAGTATGAGTATATATCGTTAATATCGTAATTGATGGAATAGAACAAACAGCCAAAGAATGTAAGAAATGTGAAGTAATATATCCGCGTATTAAAGCGTGAAAGAAAATAAATGCCTAAAATGGATAGCAGTACCAGACCCGTTCCGAACTCACCCCAAAGTGAAGCGGAAAATTTTTTGAACTGAGTATTAACAATTTCAGATGAACCTGAAATCAAAAGGTACCCAAGTACGCATACAACAATAAAGAAAACAAAGTGCAGGCTCTGATTGAGGGTTTTCTGTTTCACCAGTCCGTATACGGCGAGACCAACCGTAGTACCCATCAGCAACAAGAAAGCGGGGATAGAGCCCTTGGCGCTGAAGATCCACACGGAAAACTGCTTACCTGTTATGTGCCAGTAAAATCTTTCAAAGTTATACGGGTTACCCCATATCAATGTCGGGTTCATATTAGCCCTAATTGGCAGGTATAAGTAGACTGAAAATCCCACAATAAAACATACAGCCATAAATCCAAGCAGCTTATACAGCCTTCGTTTGTTGTATAGATTCGTATAGAAGAACAAAGTCAGGCAAGCCGGTGCGAGCAGTATTGTTGTTAAGTGATTTGTGAATGAGAGTCCAAGCAAAAAAGCGAATATAAGATAATATTTATTCTGTGTTATGAAAGAGCCTTCGTTATCATTTCGTTTTGTGCTGAATACAGCCTTCATGAAAACGAACATCAGTGTCGAAAGGAAAAATACGTGCAGGGGATAAACTTCCACTGAGTTTGCCGCGGCCCAGTAGGTCTTACTGAAAGCAAGTACAAGCGCTGCGAATCCGGAAACTGTATATACTATAATATCAGGTATGGCTGTGACTTTTTCCTTAACTGAAGTGGCAGGTGATTTAGTGCTTTTGTTCTTATGCTGCTTTGCAGCCGGTTTATCTTCTGCAATTGTGCCGTTTTGCATAAAAAACTTAACCAGCATGTAAAACATGAATATACCGAGCGAGCAAAAAAACGCGCTCATCAAATTGAGCCTGTAAATTTCGCTTGAGCCAATGGGTAGAAGAGTGAAAATATGGCCTATTATAGTGAAAAGTGGATAACCCGTGGGGTGTGCAATGCCGAGAGTTGTGGCAACGGCGGCAAGCTCACCGCTATCAATAAACCAGACAGTTGGAGCAAGTGTCATAATATAGACCGCAAAGGCAATTATTCCCGCAGCAATACCGTATATATATGTAAGCTTTTTCATCAAAATTCTACAAATATAGTTAGATTTATATTAATTTAAAGGGATTAACTTGGGAGAGCAATTGTTTATTAGGATGTAAAGGAAAGAGAGTGATTGAATTTTTTAAAAAAACCTGCCAGATCTTAAAGACCTGGCAGGTTAATGAATTTTTGCGTTTTGACTTTCAAGAAAATGTCTACAGACATTTTCGTCCCGAAGGGACTCCCTTGGAGCAGTCCCTGTTTACCCCGTGGGGGCATTAGCGGGATTACTTACATGTTAATTCACATACACGCCATCAAGCATCTGCCAGTATAAGCCGGCCGATTTCTCTGCAGCATCAAGAACCCTGTTCTGGTCTTCCTGTGTTTCGCAGCTTGCTATGATAGCATCAAGCTCAGCTTTGCTGTGATATATATCTGCTTCATGGTGAACCGCAAAGAACTCCAGAGCTTTTTCGCTATCTATATTATAGAATTTCTTTAAGCCGTCAATTTTAACCTGTGATACTTCGGGAATCTGTTTTTCATAGCCGAATAAAGCTGCAAGTCCAACCCTGTAATCTTCATTCCTGCACAGGTCATAAAATCCTTTAATTGACCTTTTAACTTCATCAACTACTTCAACGTTTTCAGCTTCTTCTGCGCTTACGCCAAGTGAATTGGCGAAGTTCATCCAAAGTGTAGGGTGGTCGCTGATACCTGTTTTGTATCCGTCTTCATCAGCAATGTTTTCAACAAGCATTTTGCGTGTTTCGGTATCCATGCAGTTTGAGTGAACTGAGCTTACAAACATCGGGAAATGTTTCACAAAGTGGTAATACTGCTTTGCGTAATCCTGAAGTTCGCCAATGGTAAGCTTGCCTTCGTTCCATTTCTGGTAGAATGGATGTTTAAGTATACTTTTCTCCTCAAGAATTCTGTCGAGTTCTTTTGTGAGCTGCTCTGATGTCATCATTTATTTTATCTCCTTTGAGTTATAAAATATGTTTATTTGTATTCCCTGATTTTTAAACGTTTTACGTTTCACATTTGAAGTTTCGCGTCTTACAGACCTTTTACATACTTAGCCGCTGCTTCAATTTCTTCCGGGGTCAGTTTGCCTTTGAACGAAGGCATATCTTCATCATCATCAGTCTTTCCTTTTTTGCCGTTTTCAATAATCTGCTTCAGCTGATTGGTGCTTTTACCTTTTGATTCACCTGAAGTGAGGTCGGGCACGCCTTCAACTTTACCTTTTCCGTCTTTGCCGTGACACTTGGCGCATTTCTTTGGCCATATAGCTGCAAAATCAACATCAGTACCGGGCCGCTGATCCATCTTCAGCGTTTCTTCAAGCTTCTTTTTCTCTTCTTCTTTTTTCTTTTCTTCTTCTTTCTTCTTCTCTTCCTCTTTTTTCTTGTCGTCAGTCTTTACCGAATCCTTTTTTACAGTCTGCTGCTGCTGAGTTTGCTGCTGGGTATTTTGCTGCTGCTGAATTGTCTGCTGCTGGGTTTTGCTTGTATCCTGGGTTGTGGTTGTTTCATCCTTTTTGCCGCAGGAAGGCAGAATTAATGACGCGCTCCAGAATAAAGCCAGAACGATGAAAGTTAAGAATTTTGTTTTCATTTTCATTGAGTGATTCCTGTAATATATTGTTTTTAAAATAATCGCTCAATTTAGCTAATGAGCAAGTAATATTCAATGCAAAGAATTTTTTTGTATTTCCTCACCCTCTGCAATCCTTAGACTTGTAGTGTTATTGATACAGTCCCTTACCTGTAAGAAGGCACTTAAAACTCAGTCAAAGTTATCTCGTAGATTTGAGCTGATAAAATTCCCGTTAACAGAAAATGGGAACATAAGAATGATCGCAAAATTGTACCGGGCATATTATATGAACTTTTTTTATTATTAAAAAAATCCCGAATTTAAAAGTCCAAAAATAAAAACAGCAATTTTAAACAGTTTCTTTTAATGTTTTTTTAACTAAATTTGATTTCATTCCTAACAAAAATTTAGTAAGTTACTGTTTAATTATATATGTATTTGATCATATTAGGCCCACCCGGAGCGGGCAAAGGTACCCAGTCAATTTTAATAGCACAGGAACTCGGTTTGAAACATCTTTCTACCGGAGAGATCCTGAGGAAGGCTGTCACTGAGGGCACTCCATTGGGTCTAAAAGCTAAAGAAGTAATGGATGCCGGTAACCTTGTATCAGATGATATAATGGTTGGCATTATAAAAGATGCAATTTCAGCAGATGATGCAAAAAACGGTTTCATCCTGGATGGCTTCCCCAGAACAATTGAGCAGGCAATAGAGTTAGATAAGATAATGGAATCACTGGGATATGATGCAGTAAAAGTTATTAATATAACTCTTGATGACAATGAACTTATGCGCCGTATGCTTGGTCGGGGCAGAGTTGACGATACTGAGGAGACTATTAAGAACAGGCTGAATGTATACAAGGCTCAGACTGCTCCTGTAAAGGAACATTATAGCACAAAATCGGCAGTTTTTGATATTTATGGTATAGGCGGTATAAGCGAGATAAACGGCAAAATTCTGGAAGTGCTTAAATAAACTGAAACGGCCGGTAATACTTAAAACTATTAATTAATTATACTAACTGGGCAGATAATTTTCTCTTTAATTTTATGTAAAAAACAGCAATATTTGATTGCAAATAATAAAAAATCAGTTTATCTTTGCCATTAGACAATCCAAATT
>CAZQYL010000062.1:0-10969 GCA_964597425.1 uncultured Ignavibacteriales bacterium
ATACTGAAGGTATATGACGTAACAGGCAGGGAAACAGCATTGCTGGTGAATGAATTATTAAGACCCGGAAGCTACAAAGTTGAGCTTAATGCCGGAAACCTGAGCAGTGGAGTATATTTTTATAAATTGGAAACTGAAAATTTTACTCAAACCAGAAAAATGGTTTTAGTGAAGTAAAGATCATTATAGTAATAAGGTTTAAAATGTTTAGATCAAAATAATAATAAAAATGAAAACAATAATATTTTTTATAACTTTTTCAGCCCTGTTGTACACCGGTTTCGCGCAGCCAATACCTTCAGATAGTCTTTATCTTGGACAGGTACCGCCTGGTTACGAGCCTAAAATTTTCGTATTACCCATAAACGGAAACCTGAGACCGATTGAAAGGATCACAATTTCAAATGACGGTAAAGAGATATATTTCGGTCAATTGAATAATTATCCGCCCAGTGTTTCAAAAGTATTGTATTACAGGTACTTTGAAAACAAATGGCAGGTTTCGACTGAGCTCTTCAGCGGGTATATGGCTCCGGCACTTTCACCAAATGACAGCATTATTTATATGGAGGCAAGCATTACTTATGATATTGCCCGTACTTACTATTCAAGGAAAATAAGCTCAGGCTGGAGTGTGCCTGTAGAGTTATTTCATTTCAGCCAGCAATCGCATTACACTCAGTCAACAATCCTGAATAATACTTATATATCCACAAACTTCCCTGGTTCATCACTCAGGGATATTGGAAAAATAATAATATCAGGAGCAGATACAAGTGTAATGAGTATCGGAATGCCGGTAAGTTCACCCCTGGATGAAAGCGATTTTTTTATAGCTAGGGATGAATCGTATATTATTCATGCCAGGCATTCTCCCGGCGTAGCCTCAGATCTATTGATCAGCTATAAAAAAACAAGCGGCGGCTGGACTAATTCGAAATCATTGGGCAGCCATATTAATTACCCCACGCCTACATGGGAGTACGGTCCGTTTGTTACGCAGGATAACAAATACCTTTTCTTTTCGCGCGGTGATAATGCATGGAGCTCGTATTTAACATACTGGTGTAAGATAGATAATATTATAGATAGCCTGAAGTATACAAATTATGTGCCCTACTTAAAGAATCAGATACCGAACCAGAGTGATACCGCCGGAAAACAGTTCAGTTATACTTTTCCTGATAGTACTTTTATTGACGATGACGGAAATAATACGCTTACTTATTCAGCAGCATTAAGCAACGGTACGCCGTTGCCATCATGGCTGAGTTTTGATTCTACCACAAGGACTTTTTCAGGTGTAATATCACCGGTACAATCAATAATTATAAAAGTAACCGCCACAGATACGGCAGGCGCAAGTGCATCCTGCACTTTTAATCTGAATATTATACAGCACATTGGTTTAGAGCCAATCAATGAAATAGTACCAAGTGAATACAGGTTACTTCAGAATTATCCCAACCCGTTCAATCCAGTTACAAGCATTTCCTTCGATATTATAAAACAGACTCAAACGATATTGAAAGTTTATGATGTAAGCGGCAGGCTTACATCTGTGCTCGTGAACGAATCACTAAGAGCGGGAAGTTATAAAGTTGAGCTCAATGCCGGAAACTTAAGCAGCGGAGTATATTTTTATAAACTCGAAGCGGGAAATTTTATTCAAACCAGAAAAATGATCCTGCTGAAGTAAAAGTGTATTTGTCATCAATGGATATTTAATAGGGAATATTATAATTGGATAATTAAGAATCATACAATGAAGATCGAAACCATAAAAAAGAAAAGTTTTGCGTTATCACTGATAGTGTATCCGTTAATGCTGTTTATCGGTTTTGTCACCCATCCTGATCTGTTGGCTATGCAGCCTCTTCAAACAGTTGAGCATTTGGTTAACAGGTTCCATAATAATGTTATGTATCATGCCGGGCATTTGATAGTTACTTTCTCGGTTCCGGTTATCATCATTTATTTTCTTGGTGTGATGAAAATATTACAGGGCAATGGAAAGGCATTGGGATTCTGGGGAGCTGTGATAGGGATATTTGGAGCATTTATTTTAGCTGTCGATAAAGGCGCTTTATGTCTAACAATGTCAGCTTTTGATACGCTTTCTGAGGAACAATTTGCCGTTTTTGCGCCATTTTTACAGGTAATTGTATCGAAAAGTGGTTTGCTATTCATTGTATGGCTGTTGTTTGCGCTGGTAATTGGAGGGATCATGCAAATTGTAGGTTTGCTTAAGGAAAAAGTAATTCAGAAATGGCAGGGTACTTTAATTATTGCCGGGCTGCTGCTTTTGCTGAATCCGGATATTGAATTGATCAGCTCAATAGGTGCTGCATTGATGTGTTTTGCTTATATACCCTGGGGAATTATGGAATTTAAAAAATCGTAATTCCTGTTTATTTTTGAGTGAACTTATTGCGGTTCATTAACAATTAAAAATGTATTTTGATTGAAAAAACTTAAAGGAATATGTAATGAATAGAATAATTAAATTCGGTGAAGATGTTGAAGGTTGTAACATCCCGGTTTTAAATGAAAGGGAAGTACGGGCTGCAGCCGGAATACTATTTTTGGCAACATTCATTTCATTAATGTTCATATTGTTTAATGAGAACTTTGTCCCGATAAAATACGTGATCACATTTTTCCTTATGGATTTTATTATACGGGTTTTCGTAAATCCTCGGTTCTCGCCTACGCTTATAATTGCGCGTTTGATTGTATTCAACCAGACACCTGAATACGTAGGGGCTGCCCAAAAGAAGTTTGCATGGGCTATTGGTGTTATTTTGTCTGCTGCTATGTTCTACTTTTTTATTATAGTAAACGCGTATAGTCCTGTGACAGGTATTATCTGCCTGGTTTGCCTTATATTCCTTTTTTTTGAGTCAGCATTCGGTATATGCCTTGGCTGTAAATTCTATCCATTATTTTTCAGGAAGAAAGTTCAATACTGCCCCGGTGAAGTATGTGATACACGGCATAAACATTCAATTCAAAGAACTTCAGGAGCTCAATTATTCGTTTTGCTGGCATTCTTTTCGTTCATTGTTTTGGTTACTTATACAATGAACGGCAGGTTTAGTGAAAAACCATTTGACCTGATGGGAGTTAACAGTACTGAACAAAAAAAGTGAGTTTAAATTTAAAGTGAAAATGAAAGCAGTAATATGTACTAAATACGGACCGCCGGAAGTTCTTCAGATAACAGAGGTCCCAAAACCGGTACCAAAAGATAATGATGTTCTGGTAAGAATTAAAGCAACAACTGCTCATATAGGAGATACAAAAATAAGGCGTTTTGAACCTGGTTTGGGAGCTTTACGGGATTTCTTTTTCAAACCGCTAATGCGGTTCATGATCGGGTTCAGGAAACCGCGAAATAATATACTGGGAATGGAATTTGCAGGTGATGTGGAATCAGTGGGTAAAAATGTTACCAAATTTAAACCGGGAGACCCGGTATTTGCATCAACTGAATTCAGATTTGGTACTTATGCGGAATACTGTTGCATTCCCGAAAATGCCGCTATAGCTTTAAAACCTGCAAACATGTCTTACGAAGAAGCTGCTCCTGTATCCAATGCAGGGCTGACTGCTTTGATAAATCTGAGAAAAGCCAATATTCAGAAAGGGCAGCGGGTTTTGATCTATGGAGCATCCGGCAGTGTGGGCACATATGCTATACAGATTGCCCGTCATTTTGGGGCGGAGGTAACCGGGGTATGCAGTACATCAAATATTGAGATGGTGAGATCACTGGGCGCAGATATGGTTATTGATTACACTAAGGAAGATTTTACCGAAAGAAAAGAAAAGTATGACGTAATTTTTGATGCAGTCGGGAAAATCAAATTTTCAAAACGTAAAAGAGCTTTAAATAAAACCGGTGTTTATCTTAGTGCACTTGCCCTTTCAGGAAATGTTATCTTGAAGGCTGAAGACCTGGAATATCTTAAAGGACTATGTGAAGATGGTGAATTGAGAACTGTAATTGATAAAATATACAGCATAGATCAGATAGTTGAAGCTCACAGGTATGTAGATAAGGGTCACAAAAAGGGGAATGTAGTGATTACTGTTTGAAAAACTATATTGTATGAATGAAATGCTGATTCCTGGGGGGGTAGCAGCTTTTTTAATACTAAAGATTCACTTTTATATAAAGCCGGGCAAGCCCGGCTTTATTACCTATATTATTGTTTAAAAAGGTCCGTCTCAATCCATTCATTTTTCAGCATTACCCAAAAATCATCGGCAAGCTCTGAAAGAACATATTCGTATGGCAGGTAGCCATATCCGGCCTCACCCCATGATGTACCCCACGAGTTGCGGATTATGAGTGCGCCTTTTGTAACTGTGCCTGATACAGGGTGGGTTATTTCTTTCTTATCATCATAGCCAACGGCAACTATGGCATGACCGCCAATGTTTGATTCAGTGGTTTCAGGGAACGGGATATTACCGGTCGCTCCTGTTTCGGCATGCTGAAGAGAATCATAACATGAAAAGCCGAATATTACCGGAATTCCCATACTGCCGATGTGTTCTTTGATGTTATCCAGGGCTTTTGCAGGAGTCGTTCCAAGTGGGTCAAGTCTGTAATACGATATTGCCTGGAAGTTTTGGGCATAAGCATATGCAAACACAGAGGGCTCTGCATCATATTGGCTTATATCATATGGCCAGTATTCTTCGGGCGGGGCTCCGAATACCGCTAGTGAACCCATAGCGGTCCTTAAATAGCATCCTGTATCTCCCGTCCAGTGGAGCATTTTCCTCATTACTTTATACAGGAAAAGCCTGGATGCATCAGTGTAAGTTCCAAAAGCCTTTTTCTGCATGAACTCAAGCATTCCTGAAACTGCGTGCGCACAGCAAGAACCTATTGATTCCTGGTCTTCAATTGGTGAGCATCCGGGTCTCAGATCTTTGGAAACCGGAAGCTTTGCCGGTTTCTTTGCTGAATTCTGTATGGAGTTTACCATTTGTTTTACAGTCTCTGTTTTCCCCATCCTGAGCAAGGTTTTGCTGACACGATTTGTTGTTGTACTGAAATCTCTGATATCAGGTCTGTCTTTCATCCAGCCCATCTTCTGTTTTAACTGTGATATGCTGCTCATTTTAATTCCTTTCGTTGATAGTTATTGAATTGATTAATTTTATAATGACTGCTTCTGTTTTAATTATAATATCAAAATATGAAACAAGCAGTAAAATCTTTTTCTGGACAAGAAGAAGATTGATATCATTGCTTATCTTTTTCCACATTGTTTCTATTTCTGTATGAGTTATATCTGCTTTAAGTTCCTCAAACGATATAATACCTGCCTGCAGCGCTGTTAATATTACCTGTCCAATTATCTGCTCAGCTTCTTCAAGCTTAGCATTTATATTATCAAGCTCTATGCGCAAGTGGTTATCGGTTTCCTTCAGCACCCTAAAGCCTGTTGTAAGCTGCAGGTTCCTTCTGCCTGTTGTGATCTTTTCGAATTTTACCGGGTCAATTCCTTTAAGGGTACTCAGCATATCGCTTTTCAGACTTTGGGTCATAGTGATCGCAGCGTAGCGGTTCTCGTTTTCGTAGTATGTTTTTACATCATCAAGCAGTTTAAGCAGGTTCTCTTCAAAATCATACTCCCTGTTATTATAGCTTTCATAGAGACTACTTACTTTCTTAAGTAACCCTGTAACTTTTTCCTGGCGTGATATTACGAATTTATTTATCATTCAAAATCCACAATATGAGATTCATTGCCTGAGTCATCCCTGACAGAGCTGAGGAAGAACGCTTCTTCTATAAGCTTGGCTTTTATCTGGAACACTGAAAATTCATTTGATTCTGTTTTCACTGCTTCGGTCACCGGATTTATCAGCAGATTATTTAGCTCCATACTCCTGATGGCAAGTTTGCCATCTACCCATTGCTGGATATCACGGGTAAGGTTCAGCCTCGGCTCATCATTGGGAAAGAGTTTATTGTAAATTTCAGTTTTACCGGATATTTTCAGCATTGCCGGGAATATCTTTGTAAACGCATTATCAATTTCGGCGTTGTTTGATTTTGTAATTTGTATCCTGTCCTGGTTTTTGCTGTTTTCAGTCAGCCTGGATATTAACGAATTAAAAGTTTTCACTATCTGAGCGAATTCCGGTGATGCCAATTTCAGGTCGGAACCCAGCTTTTCCATAAGGGGGTTTAACCTGATGGAAACTGTATCTATAAATTCTTTCGGCTCTATGTTAAGTATCCATGCTGTGTTAACATCCGTTTTTGAAACCAAAAACGGTATGTTAAGTTCAACTTCTGGCATTCTGAACCGGGAAACAGGGAACTGCTTCATTATAGGATGCTTTGAATTTTCAATTGCCTGCGCGATAGACAGTTTATCTGCTTCGCTTCTTGCATCTGAAATTTGTTTAAGCAGAAAACTCAGGTATTGCGATACTGTGATCATAATTTTATTGTTAACTCCAGGCTGATTAATTTTTTTACTACGCTGCAAGCAGGTTCAGGATCTTTTCAAGTCCTGTAGGTATTTCATCCTGCGTAACCTTTACTACTATGTTAAGTGAATATTCCTTTTTCACTTCCACACCGTAAGACGATGTTCTTTGGTATGACATCGAAGCTTTAAAGTTCACGTAACTGATGTTTATGCCGAGCTCAACTCCAACGTTAAGCTTGCTGCTTACGTTTGATGTTTCCATCGAGTTTAACTTAGCGTTAAAAGTGATCTCGGCTGTATCTACCCTGATGCAGGGAACCTGTATCATAGCAAGCAGGGGAACAGTGATATCCTTTAGTTCTGTAGTACCGTCTGCTTTGGTATTTTCATATTTGAAATTTACCTTTCTAACGCCGGTAACATTTCCTGCTGTATCAGTTTCAAAGCCAACTTCTTTTATGAAGTTGATCGTATTCATAGCTGCATCTGACTGTGCTTTTATTACTGCCTGTAACGGCCCCCCGATCATCTTATCAAAATCAATATTATTGAGTTCTGATACGAGATCAGTTGATGGTCCTTTTAAAGGTCCAACTGGTAGTTTTGAAATTGTCTTGCTTATATTTTTCATGCTTTTTGCAAGCTGTTCTTTTGTCAGCGAGTCCGGGTCACTTGGCAAACCTGATAATGCTTTTTTGATATCAATTATCTGTGCATTGCCGGTTTTTCCCTGGCTTCCCGCTGAGGATGTTCTGGTTTTTTGTTTTGCTGCCATAGTTAATTATTATTTGATTTATTTTCCTACTCTGCCGGCTTTTCGGAATCCGCCCCTTACTCTTTTTTGCGCACGGGATTTTCAGGCTGATATTTCCCGTTGAAAAATTCCGGATTTTGATGATTTTCATTGCCAATTTATGTTTAAAACCTTCAGGCAGCAAAGAAAAAAAGCCTGAAATGTGAACTCATCTCAGGCGAAAAACTTAGAAATTTTAGTATTATCAATAATAAGGGGGTTTTTTGTGAATCATTGAACCGATTATTTGTTAAATCAGGAAATAACTATTTTAAACTTCTTAACAGTCAGCGCGGCAGCATTTTTCTGCCAGTTTCGCTTTTGTTTGAACTCAATTATGCACTCGCCCTGTTTTAAGGGAGTAACAGTGAAGCGCTCTTTATTTTTGCCGCCAGCTGTTTGAGAATTGTTGTATATAAACATCCCCGTTATCTTAACAATATCATCCGGTACGGCAATGGTTTCCCAAACATACCCGCTTGAAGTCAATGCGTCAAGCTCAATTTCAATGTTACTGCTTACGGTAGTTGAAATAACTTCAGGTTCAGTCATATATCTTCTCTTTGCACTAATATAATAATGATTTTTCTGTTATTGTAGATAATTAAACTATGAAATATGTTATGGTTTCCTAATAATTGATAAAATTAGGTATATTTGAAATGTAAAGTGAACTAAATTAAAGCTTTAACACAAAATGAAACCCGATATCACAGAAATAAGCAGCATACTTGATAAAAAAGAGTTTGAAAGATTCGGAAAATTCATAAGTTCTCCTTTTTTTAATACTGAAGAAAGATTCATAAAGGTATTTGAGCTGCTTGATAAAGAGGGCGGCAAGATCACCCGTGAGAAGCTTGTAAAAAAGATCTTCGGGGATGGCGCCTCAGCAGGGGATGAAAGGTTCAGAAAGCTGGTATCTGAATTCATGAAGCTCTTCAGGTTTTATTTAAGCGAAGTTGAGTTCGGTAAGAACAATTTCCGGAGGTCGCTTTATACAATGAAGCAGCTTGCCCAAAGGGGTCTGCAGGAAAATTACAAAAGGGAAGCGAAGCTGGCTTCAAAGGAAATTGAAACGGCGGGGATAAAAGACGGTGAATACTACCGCAAGTCGCTGGAATTATTAACAGCGCGGTACCAGATAGAGGGATTTAATTATAATTCATGGAAGGAAGACCTTTCCTTTGATATCAATAATGCCGCTGATAAATATTTTACCCGGCTTAAGCTCTTTATTATACAAAGGCTCAAATCCATTGAGTATTCTTTCAGGCTGGATAAAGAGCTGAAGATGACGTTCAATGAAGATATCAGGGATTATATCAATAAGAACAGGTTTGAGCTAAAAAACGAATATTCAGAGATATATCCCATATACATGCTTATATTGATGTTCGAAGACCCTGATAATAAAGATCTGCTTGATGAATTTCTTGAACTGCTGGCGCAGTATGAAAGGGACCCGGCGGTTAACTCTAAACCATATTACGAAGATTTGATAAATTATTATACTTTCCTTGGAAACAGCGGAAAAAAAGATCTCGAAGAAAGTATTATCAGGATAGCTGAGGTTATGGATAGAGGTGACTATTTTAAAAGCGGTATTGAGGTAAACGATTATAAGATCATAATTGAAAACGCAATTTCACTTAAGAGTTTTGACTGGGCAAAGGATTTTGCCGTAAGGAATATGCAGTATATAAACGAAGAGTACAAGGAAAGTATATCTTCGCTTTGCATAGGCAAGATATTTTTATTCAAGAAGGATTATAACAATGCGAGAAGGCATCTGGCTAAGATAGAATATGACAGCTATATATATTATGCAGAAGCGAAACTGATAGAGTGCAGGATTCTTTATGAAGAAAAAAAGATTTCTGAGTTACTTATGGTAATTGAGACTGCAAGAAAATATCTTAAAAAGCATAAAGAAATTGGAAAACATTACACAGAGGTTTATATTGCTTTTTTGATGATCCTCCGGAAACTGGTTTCTGCTTATGAAAAGAAATTTGTTGGCGGAGACGTAGCATATGAATTGTACCAGATAGAAAAAGAGATAAAGAACAGAACTAAGTTCACATACGCTAATAACTGGCTGCTTATTAAAGCAGAGGAGATAAAAAAAGGCGGGTAAAACCCGCCTTTGATTTTAGTTGCCAGTTGGCCAGATTATAAACCCGCCGTCTTCATCTTCTCCTGTGCTTCCGGTTGAATCTTCCGTGCTTTTATAGAAAGACTCATCATAGCATTTAAGTGTAGTACCGATATCGCTGCCTGCAAAAACATCAGAGAATGAAACTGCGAATATTGCGGATAATACCAGAGCTGTAAAGTAAATTTTTGTGTTTTTCATGTCTGCACCCTTTCTTGTTTGGTGTTTTAGTTTGTTTGGGGTCCGGTGGTTCAGGCTTTAGCCGGCTTTTAAGCCTTCACCAAACGAACTATACAAACATATTTTTGAATCTGACAGAAAAATGCAGAAACCATGAAATCTTCAATTATAAAGGTAAAATGCGGTTTTCAGGGTTATTTTAGGCAATACAAACTTCCCGCATCATTAAGTGTTGAGCGGTTTAGTAACCATCCTTCTGAGCCATAAGCTTCTGAGGAAATGGTGTTACAATTTCAAAAAGCGGTTAGTTATCAAGCAAGGGCTTTATAGCATCCATTACATTTACTGGAGGGTCTTCGCCAAGTTCCTCATTATATATCTTTACCATTAAGCGGCAGCGGTTCTTTGCCGCAGTGGTATTATGCTGTTTGGCAAATGAATTGATTATACTTAAATGAGCCTTATCATTAAGTTTATCAGTGTTCAAAAGCAGTTCCGCGTACCTGGCTGCTTCTTCTGTTCTTCCAGCGGTTTCCAGGAGGCTTAAAAGATCTTCAGCAAGTACTATGAACATATTTCTGTACTTCAGCCTAAGCTCTTCGCACCAGTTATCATAATACCCGGGCAGAAAATCACCTTTATATAATTCAGCTGCCTTAAGGCAAACCGAAAGCTTTTCATCCGCAGGCAGTCCCGGTAACCTTGAACTGCTGTATAGCTTTTCAAATTCTATATTAGAAGAGCGGTAGTGGAAATCAGGGTTGAGTCTCAGGGTTTTATCCTCATATAACAGGTAAGCCGGATTGTAATCATCGGGCTTTTGTTTTGAGCGCTTTGGGGTATCCTGTTTGATATTATATATCTTCAGGGCTGTTCTTATGTTATATAAAGTGCTGTGGTAAACCACGTCAGCTTTTTCCGCGGGAAGCTCACCGAAGAACATATCCATTATCTTATCCCTGGTATGCACTTTCCCGGGATCGCTTAAAAGGTACGCAAGCAGTATTTTGCTTTTTTTACGTATCCATTTATCATCTCCTATTAAACCGCCCCGAAGGTAAAAATCGGTTGTGCCAAAAGCTTCAAGCCTTATATCGGTAATATTCAGCTCCTGCTCTTCGAGCTCCCTGCGGAAATCTTCATCAATGAATGAAAGCTCTTTTTTTTCCATGAGCCGTGTATGGATTTCCTTAATGAATTTTTTTTCTATGTTTTTGCTTACGGCAAAATCATATACATGCCTTGATAAAATGTACTGCTGCTCAGCAAATGATATATACTGCTTTTGCGAAATTGTGTTTAACGCTTTCCTCAGGTAATCTTCGGCAGTGCTTAAATTCCCCGCCTGAATATAATGATCCGCAAGATGGAACTGGA
>CAZQYL010000063.1:0-3757 GCA_964597425.1 uncultured Ignavibacteriales bacterium
ATTGTTTGCGAGGAAGTCGGGATAATACCGATATATAAGAATGCATTGATAGATTCTTATAAAAGAAAGAAGTGAATCGCAAATTGCGAAATGTGATACTAAGGATTCTTCATCAGAAACTAGAAGTAATAACAATTGAAAAATATTTTTAAAGCCGGTGATGATCTTGATTTTGTAAACGAGCTTAAAGCTCAGAACAAAAAGATCGTCTTTACGAACGGTGTGTTTGATATTATTCACAGGGGCCATGTTGAATACCTGAGGGAAGCAAAAAATTGCGGAGATGTTCTGATCGTCGGTCTGAATTCAGACAGCTCTGTGAAAATGATAAAAGGTGATAAGCGTCCAATAGTGACCGAAGAGAACAGGGCTTATGTGCTTGCAAACCTGAAACCGGTAGATTACGTTATTATATTTAACGAAGATACACCGTATAATACAATAAAAAAAATAGTCCCGGATTTCCTTGTTAAAGGAGCTGACTGGGACGAAGATAAAATTGTTGGTTCCGATATCGTAAAGCAATCCGGCGGAGAAATTAAGCGTATCAAATTTGTTGAAAATAATTCTTCGACAAATATTATTGAAAAAATAATTCAGCTTTACTCAAAGTAAACTATTTGGCTGAAGAAAAGAAAATAGAAGCGAAAAAAGAACCTATTGCCCCGGGGAAAGATCCCGGAAACGGCGTAAAAAAACAAAAGAAGAAATTCCGGATTTTTTCTAAACTCATACTCATATTTTCGATCTTGCTTCTTTTTATTACTCTCCTTGTTTCTGTTACACAAACTTCATATTTCCGGGATTTTGTAAAAGACTATCTGGTTGATATGCTTAATGAAGATTTTGCCAAGAAGCAATCCTCATTAAAGATCGGTGGTCTTGAAGGTAATTTCTTCAGCGAGATCATCGTCAAGGATGTTTTACTGACCGTAAAACAAGATGAGATGGTTAAGCTTGACAGGGTTAAGCTTAATTTTGATATATTCGGGCTTATGAACAAAACTGTTGAGGTCACAGAAGCAGTGGTTAATAACCCAACAATTAATTTTGTAAGGATTCCCGGTGATAAAGGCGATTCCCTTTTCAATTTTGCTTACCTTTTTTCTTCAGAAGATACCACCAGGGATTCTTCAGAGTTTGAATGGAAGATCAATGTGAAGTGTCTTCGTATGGAAAATATGAATTTTACGATGCTTGGCACTAAACCGCAGGACCTGCCTGTAAAGGACCTGAAGATCCCCAATGCCCCGAACTTTACAACCGATAATCTTAAAATTAGCTCACTTACGCTTGAAACACGCGCTCAATACGATAAGAACGCTGTGCAGTTGTGGATAGACTATCTTGGTTTTAATTCAAATTTCGGATTTGATCTCAAAGGCTTATCAGGTGATTTTTATATATCAAAATCGCGCGCTGAAATAAATAAACTGAACATCGAAACAGCCAGAAGCTGGGTACAGATGGAATATGTTTTTATTGATAAGCTTGACCTGATGAATGTTGATGGGCTGCCTTCTTTTAAAGGCAAAGATATGAGGATGAGCCTTGTTGGCAAAAATTTCGATTTTGATGACCTTAAAGCATTTTTACCGGCCGTTGATTTTCTTAACGGAAACCTGTTTTTTGAGCTTAAAGCCAAAGGCAAATTTGATGATATGATAATCGAAAAATGCCGGATAGAAACCCCAAATACCGATATGGGCTTTTCAGGCAGGCTGGTAAATCTAATTGACCCTGAACACTTATGGCTTGATGTTAAAAGCACGGAATTCAGGATCGATCCTGTTGATACAAAAAGATACACACCCGGATTACCTATTCCAGATTACACTCATGTTGGAGCGGTTACCGGGAATGTTACTTATAAAGGTGAACCGCTGGATTTTGAAACAACCTTTGATGTCCGGTCAACAGTTGGAAATGCCAAAGGATTCTTTAATATGAATCTTAAGGCTCCAAATATAAGTTATAATACATCTGTTGATGTAACGAAGGGGAATATCGGGAAGGTGATAAAAAACCCGAAGCTTGAAAGTGATATTAACGGACACATGGAAGCCATGGGAAGCGGGTTTGCCCTTGGTGTAATTAATAGTACCGTAAAATATGAACTTCGTGATACTAAACTTCTTGAGCAGAAAATAGATAAGTCTCAGGGAGTACTGAACCTGCGCGGTTATAATGTTGAAATGGATGTTCAGTACGCTTCAGGTAAATTTGATGCAGCTGTTAAAGGTAATGTTAACATACGTGATTTTACTAATCCAATATATTCACTCAAAGGTCAGGTAAGGAATCTTGATATATCAGCATTCACTAAAAATAATTCAGATAAAAGCAATTTAACGTTTGCTTTTGATATTAACGGCAAAGGAATTTCACCTGAAGGACTTGAAGGAACATACAATATTAATCTTGCGAATTCATATTACGGAAATTATGATTTCCTTGCCACTCCAATTGACCTGAAAATTTCCACCAGCGGAACAAATGATTATGTTACGCTAAGTTCTAACCTGGTTGATTTTAACGCTAAGGGTAACTTTAAACTTACTGAAATAGGCGATGTAATTGCGAGCAATGTTGTAATGATACAGAATGAGATATCAAAGAAATTCAATCTTGATACATTAATGCCGGTACAGCTCACAAAAATATCCGGCAGCGATATGGATTTCACCTATGATCTGAAAACAAAGAACCCCGAAGCAATATCCAAAATGTTCTTTCTGAGTGATATGTATTTTGATGGCGGCGTGAAAGGAAGAATAAAAAACTCGCAATCAGGTTTTGAGGGCAGCACATCAGTCAGAATAAATGATTTTGCATACAAAGATACTGTATTTGCGCTGGGTAATTCACATGCTGAATTTAAGCACTTAAATACTTACGGAAATTATAAAAATGCTGAACAGGGCGATTTCAGTTCATTTAACTCACTGATAACTTTTGATGCTGATACTTTAAGAATCGGCACCAGGATCTATGACAGCGTTAAAACTGTGTTCAAGCTGAATAACGGTATACAGTATTGTTCCCTGGATGCTACCCAGGATTCTACAATAAAAGTTGATCTTTCAGGTACCATTGATCTTGCAAGTGACTCAGTAACGCTTGCAATAGATACACTATTTGCAAGCTTTAACAGGGTAGATCTTTATAGTTATGATACAATGCTGGTAAGTTATCACCCTTATGCAGGAAATCAGCGGATAATTTTTGATAAGTTCAGTTTAACCGGTGACTATTTGAAAGTGAACATCGGCGGATACTATTCATTTAATGATTCAAGTGATATTTATGCAGAAGCCAAAAATATAAGTATACCTGCCTTAATGGAACTTATCTATAATCCGGGTGCTTTGTACAATAAAAAGGCTAAATATGATGATTATGAAACATTGTTCAAAGGAAGCATAAGAAGAGTTTTAATGACGTTCAAAGGTAATATGGATAACCCCAGGCTTGGCGTAGAAATGAACTCGAGTCTCTTGAGGTATGATAACCATAAAGTGGGAAGGGTTGACGCGTTCATTGATTACGCAAATAATAACCTTTCAACAGATGTGCTGATGACTAATGCGCAGGGGCAGGGTAAGCTTAGGCTGACGGGTAATGTACCCTTTAACAATCCTTTGAAAACACCGGATAGCTCAACTTACATGACGGTTTTGACCAGTCCGCTGGATCTGAGCCTGAAGGCCACAAATTTCCAGATAAACTTCTTCTCCAAAGCGATACCTAATTTTAC
>CAZQYL010000063.1:3857-10822 GCA_964597425.1 uncultured Ignavibacteriales bacterium
ATTCAGAACAGGTTTGGCTTTTACGGAGAAATGCTTGGCGGAATTGGTACACCGCCAATAAGAATAAAAGGCAACCTGCGTAACCTGCTGGTATCAGGTCAATTGGTTATAAAGAGTGCAAAGCTTTATTTCCCGGCTATTTCAAGCCTTGCATATGATATTTATAGCGATGACTTTACGTACAGGATATTAACTGATTCAGCGGGATTTAAATTCTTGGATACAACTATAACAGTTTCTGATCAGGATATAGGCAACCTCGATCCGTTCTTAAGGTACAACTATATACTGGAAAAAAGAGAGCCGACGGTTGCGGATTACATTACTTACGATCTTGATATACTGATGGAAAAGAACATTGTAGTGAATGTGAATATGAACAGCTTAACTCGTGAAGAATTGAACGGTGAGTTCCAGGGAAACCTGAGGCTGGATAATAGGACCTCAGACAGGAGATTTCAGCTCTTCGGGAGGTTGAATATTGTCGGGGATTCCTATTACAGGTTCTATAAGAATTTTTCAATCAATAACAGCTATCTTGATTTTAACGGTGACTATAACAACCCCTCTTTAACAATCAAAGCTGAATATAAAAATGTGAGAACTACTGATAATAACCAGGAGATTATGTTTGTGGTACTGGATATATCAGGTACCAGATACCAGCCCAAACTTACATTATCACTTAGGGATGACAGTGGAAGCAAAAAAGAAGGGCCCCAAGCTCAAACCGAAGCAATTTCATACCTGCTCTTCGGTGGTCCTTTGGTACAGGGATCTACAGCGCTTGGAAGCCTGGGAAACAATGTTTCTTCAGGGTTTGCATCTTCTTTATTATATGAAGCTTTAAGGAATATTGCACCATTTGTTGTTAATACAGAAGTAATTTATAACGGCGGAAATCTCAGCGATACTGATATAAAGATAACCTCGGCATTTGGCGATGCTATCGTAAAATTCGGAGGAAAGATACTAAGCAATATTAATAATCTTGAAGTCAGCTTAGAGTACCCGCTTAACAAGCTATTGAATATAGATGTATCAAATAACCTGCTGATACAGATCTCAAGAACTTATTCAAACTCAATTTTCAACAGTGATCAGGGTTTTGAATCAAGGGCAGGACTTACATACAAGATCCGCTACTAACTTAAATAAAAAACAAAGTGGCTAAAAATAAATTAAACGACCTGAGGCAGCAAATTTTAGGATTGTTTAAACAAACCCCTTCGCTTTCAATCAAATTCAATATGCTCTTTAACAGGCTGAAAGTGAATAAATCTCTGAAGGCTGAAGTCCGCAATATTCTGCATGAACTTGTTAATGAAGGTGAGCTGCAGAAGAACGGCAAATATTATGAGTATAACGGGCAGGCTTCATTCTATGAAGGTGTAATAACACTTGATAAGAAAAATGAATATGCCGCTGAAATTACTACAAGCAGCGGGATCATAATTCTGCCTATCAGAAAGAAGAATCTTCTTACTGCCTTAACAGGAGATAAAGTTGAAGTCACAATTATTGAATACGCTGAAAATAATGAACGTGAAGCTATTGTCGAAAATATCATTCAGCGTGTAAAACACTCTGTTGTAGGTAAACTTCAGTTCAGCAGCAAAGGTGAAGATTACGCATTCGTTATCCCTGATGACAGGAAATTCAGGAAAGATATATTTATCCCCAAAAATTCACTTAAAGGTGCAGTAAACGGAGATAAAGTAATATGTGAAATTGTGAACTGGGAGTACCAGGACCTTTCACCCGAAGGAAAGATCACACAGGTACTGGGCAAGGCGGGAGATGTTACTACGGAATTCAAAGCACTGATCAAAAAATACGGATTAACCAAGACTTTCCCAAAGCCTGTAAGAGATGAATTGAAGAAACTGGAGGATGAGGGCAGATTCGAGATTCCGGCAGAGGAGATCAAAAAACGGAGAGATCTGAGAGAAGAACTGATCTTTACAATTGACCCTGTGGATGCAAAGGATTTTGATGATGCCATTTCACTGGATAGGCTTGATAACGGTAATTATTACCTTGGTGTTCATATTGCTGATGTAAGCCATTACGTTACAGAAGGCTCGGAGCTTGATAATGAAGCCCTGCTGAGAGGTACAAGCGTTTACCTAATGAATGATGTTGTGCCAATGCTGCCTGAGAAGCTTTCTAATGATATATGTTCACTAAAAGAAAAAGTTGACCGCCTGGTATTTTCATGCTTTATGGAAATTGATGGGAAAGGGAATGTACTGAAATACGATGTATGCAAATCAATTATCAACAGCAAGAAAAGATTCACATACGAAGAAGTTCAGAGTATACTGGATAAGCAAAAAGGGAAGCACCTTGATAAGCTGAATGAAATGAATGAGCTTCACAAAATACTCTTCAAACGCAGACTTGATGAGGGCAGTCTTGATTTTGAATCGACGGAAGTAAAAGCCGAAATAGTTGATGGCTTAATAAAGAGCATTAAGCCCAAAGAAAGGCTTGATTCGATGAGAATGATAGAGGATTTTATGCTCATTGCGAATAAATGTGTAACGTTGTTTGTTGAAAGACAGAAGAAAAAACCGCCGTTTATATACAGGATACATGACCAGCCGGATAAGAAACGGATAGTTGAGCTATCCAATTTCGTTAAGCAGTTTGGTATCAGGCTTGACCCTGAAAATAAACGTTCGATACAGAAAATGCTTCTTGAAATTGAAGGCAGACCCGAAGAATTCCTGATAAATGATATTACCATCCGTGCGATGTCTAAAGCTATATATTCGGAAGAGAATATAGGTCATTATGGACTTGGCTTTGATCACTACACACATTTCACTTCACCTATCAGAAGATACCCTGACCTTATTGTTCACAGAATACTGTATGATGTAATAAACGGGATTAACGCAAAACGTGCTAACCATTACCAGAAAGAACTGCCGGATATCTGCAAGCAGTCAACCGATAGGGAAATTAACGCAGTTCATGCAGAGCGTGAAGCGATCAAGATCCTGCAGTGCCAGTACATGGAAAGCAATGTTGGCAAAGAATTCCAGGGAATTGTTTCGGGAATTTCTGAATACGGTATATATGTTGAAATTATAGACAGCATGATAGAAGGTATGGTAAGGCTGCGCGATATGAATGATGATTATTATATTTTAGACCAGCAGAATTACCAGATAGTTGGCAGGCACAGAAGGAAAAAGTACAGGATTGGCGATAAAGTGAAGATAAAGGTAAACAAAGTTGATACTGAACACAGGTGGATAGACCTGGTTTTTGTTAAGTAATTCTGCTTAATAAAAACTAAGCGGGTCTACATCTATATCAACCCTTTCGGTTGATTTGAGTTTAAGCGTATGCATGAACTCCTGCAGGTCAAACATAAGTTTTTCACTGAACGAAAGTGTTTCGCCTGTAGTTTTCATTACTTTCAGAATTATATGCATTCTGAAAGTATTTTTTATTTTATAGATCAGAGCAGGAGCAGGCTTGAGAAGCTCAATATAAACGTTGCTGGTTGTTGTGTTAAGCGCATTGTTTAAGTAATGATATATCTTCCATGAGTGATTATTAACATTTACCTGTTTTGGGGAAGTTACCTCTATAAGTATCATCTTTGAAAATGGCGGGTATTTGTGTAAAGAGCGGTGCTGTATTTCCTTTTCAAAAAATGAAACAAAATCGTGTTTTTCAACCATTGGGAAAATATAATTATCCGGGTTCATTGTCTGTATTACAACTTTTCCGTTATCGCTTATTCTGCCTGAACGCCCCGATACCTGCATCAATAATTGAAATGTCTTTTCCGACGCGCGGAAATCAGGAATATATAGCCCGATATCTGCTGAAATAACACCAACGAGAAAAACATTCGGAAAGTCGAGTCCTTTAGATATCATCTGTGTGCCTATCAATATATCAAATTCACCATCATGAAAGCTCTTTAGTATCTTTCTGTGTGCATCCTTGCCCTTCACAGTATCGGCATCCATCCGCATAGTTTTTGCCTGCGGGAATAATCTCTGTATTTCCTCTTCTATCTTTTCAGTGCCAACTCCAACAAGCTTCAGGTTCTGGCTGCCGCAAATTTCGCAATGCTCAAGCAGGCTTTCGGCTGTGCCGCAGTAATGGCAGCGCAGCTTATCGATATGTTTGTGATATATCATTGTAATATCACAGTTACGGCACATCTTAACGGTGCCGCAATCAAGGCACTGCTGGTAAGCTGAGTATCCCCGGCGGTTTTGCATTAAGATTATTGCCTGGCGGCTCTTTAAAGCTGAATCAATATAATTTATCAGCATTGATGAAAGCACGCGCTGTTCCTGCGTTTCGTACTTTTTATATTTGCTGGGATTGCGCAGCTCATCAAGCATATTTACAATTTCAACTTTCGGCTGTTTTGTCTTAAGCGCGCGGTGCGGAAGCTCAAGCAATGAATACTTACCGGCTTTATAATTATAATAACTTTCCATTGAAGGAGTTGCAGAGCCAAGCACTACAACAGCGTTATTGAGCTTTGCCCTTACAATTGCTGAGTCGCGGGCATTGTACTTTGGATTTTTATCGGTTTGTTTGTATGAATGGTCATGCTCTTCATCAACAATAATTACCCCAAGGTTTTCCAGCGGGGCAAATAAGGCTGAGCGTGCGCCAATTACTATCTTTATCTCACCTGTGCGAATCCTTCGGTAAACATCAAACCTCTGTCCATCAGAAAGTTTACTGTGAATAACACCGATAATATCTCCGAAGTATGTCTTAAATCTGTGTATAAGCTGGGGAGTTAGTGAAATTTCAGGTACAAGTACAATTGCAGTTTTTCCGTTATTCAATGCGTATTGAATAGCCTCTATATATACCTGTGTCTTACCGCTGCCTGTTACTCCGAAGAGAAGGAACGTTTTGAATTTGCCAAGAGAGGAGTTTATTTCTTTAAGGACAATTTTCTGCTCAGTGTTTAGCTCAATTATCTTCTTATCTGCGCTGAATTCCTGGTTATCAGCTCTATCTGCTTCCTTCATATGAAGTGAAACAAATTCACGTTTTTCAAGTGATTTTAATACTGATAGCGCAGATTTTGTTTTCTTCAATACATCAGAAGCTTTAGCTTCGGAAATATCATTTTCAATAAGGTACTTCAGTACTTTCACCTGGCAGCTTGAGCGGAACTTTGCTTCTTTAAAAAAGATCTCAAGTGATTGTTTTGTGTAATCCCTGAAATCATCAAGAAGTTCGAATTTTACATATCTTTCATATTTCGATCTTGCGGTTTCGCTTACTGTAATATGCTCCTGCTTAAGTACTCCGCTTTCCGTCAATGATTGAACAGCGTTTCTGACGCTTGTGGATCTAAGTTTGTTTTCAAGCTGTTTTATTGATAGAGACTGTTCCTTCAGTATGTTGATGATATTTTTCTGAAGCGTTGTATACGGGATATTAGGTATTACAATATTGGCGGTATATGTTACTTTGGATTCAACTTTTGCGCCTTTTGGGACCGCTGAAAAAATTACTTCGCCAAGCGGGCAAATGTAATATGCCGAGATCCACTTGCAGAAGCCAAGCATTTCATCACTTAAAATTGGATTTACATCGAGCAGTTTTTTTAAAGGTTTTATCTTCTTTAACTCTGTTGTATCCGCAAATTCAATTACAATTCCGGTTATATCTTTTGTACCAAACGGAGCAAGTACACGCATTCCCGGTTTAATGAATTCAGCGAATTCCGCAGGGATAGAGTAAGTGAACAATTGACTTACCGGTATGTTGAATGCAATATTTGCGAATTTATCAGCCATTAAAAAAAGGGATAGAATTAAATTCTATCCCTGCTAAAATATGAATAAATATTGTTATTAACCGTGGAGTGATTCAAGATACCGCTCAACATCAATGGCAGCCATACAGCCTGAGCCTGCCGCTGTTATTGCCTGGCGGTAAACGTGATCCTGCGCGTCGCCGCAGGCGAATACACCCGGGATATTTGTATACGTATTAACTTTGTTTGTTTTTATGTAGCCTGTATCTTCAAGATCTATTTGACCCTTAAAAATATCAGTGTTCGGCTTGTGACCAATCCCAAGGAATATACCTTCTACTTCCTGGTCAGTTACCTCACCGGTTTTAATGTTTTTCAGCCTGGCATGAGTTACGCGCTTTTTGTTACCTTCGCTTACGCCAATTACTTCTTCAAGTACTGTATCAGTAACAAGTTTTATCTTGGGATTCTTTTGGGCTCTATCAAGCATAATTTTTGAAGCGCGGAATTCTTCCCTGCGGTGAACTATCATTACTTCCTTGCCGAATTTGGTGAGGTAGTTAGCCTCTTCCATTGCGGTATCACCGCCGCCGATTACAATAATACGCTGATCTTTAAAGAAGAAGCCATCGCATGTTGCACATGCTGATACGCCAAAACCCATGTATTCTGATTCCGATGGCAAGCCAAGAAGCTTGGCAGATGCCCCTGTTGCTATTATAACGGTATGAGCAAGATATTCTTTACCTTCAACATATAATTTAAAGGGTGAAGCTGAAAAATCAACTTTGTCAACAAACTTAAACTGGCAATCTGCACCAAAACGCTGCGCCTGCTTACGCATAACATCCATAAGCTCAGGACCCATGATACCGTGTTCAAATCCGGGGTAATTTTCAACTTCTGTTGTAATGGTTAACTGACCGCCCGGCTGCATGCCTTCAAATACAAGGGGTTTCAGGTTAGCGCGCCCGGTGTATAATGCTGCTGTTAAGCCTGCCGGACCCGATCCTATGATAATTACATTGTGTATATTCTGATCACTCATTTTAGTAGTAAATTAACATTAATTAAAAATAAAAAATTATTTGTACTTGTTTACCTTTTGTTTTATTGAATCGTTATTGGGGTTCATCTGCAAAGCGTCATTCCACGCCTTCAATGCCTTAACAACTTCACCCATCGCTTCATATACATCACC
>CAZQYL010000064.1:0-10790 GCA_964597425.1 uncultured Ignavibacteriales bacterium
ATAATGGTGATAGCTGGACTCCATTAAATACTCAGGGCGGCGGACCGTATGCTCTATTTATGCACAGTATACAGCGGGGCTGGCTTGGCAAGCAAAACGGGCTGCTTAAAACTACAGATGGCTGCACTACATGGGTAAATCAGAATATTGGTGTATCCGGAATTGATATTAACTCCGTATCCTTCATAAACTGGAATACGGGCTGGATAGCCGGTGAGAGCGGACATATACTAAAAACAACTAATGGTAGCGGGGTGATACCTCCAACGATAACTCTATCAATTGCAGCACCTCCGAATGGCTCATCTGGTATTAGTACTAATCCTTTACTTCAGTTTACTGCACCCAGTAATGATTCACGCGGAATTGAAGACAGCACATGGTATAGAGTTCAATTATCTACTGATAGTACTTTCACAACTACTTTAATAAATACTGATACAGTTACAATAACACAATACCAGGTACCTGCGGGTATTCTGAATCACAATGTAAGGTATTTCTGGAGAGTCATGGCTATAAACATTGGCGGCGAAGGTCCATGGTCACCGGTATGGAATTTCCGCACAGGGTTAGTAGGCTTAAACCAAACAGGAAATGAAACACCTGTTCAGTACATGTTATATAACAACTATCCCAATCCGTTTAACCCCGTTACAAAGATAAAGTTTGATATTCCGCAGCAGTCATTTACGGAACTGACAGTATATGACATTCAGGGAAAAGAAGTAAAAGTACTTCTGGAAACCATTCTTGCATCAGGCAAATATGAATACTTTTTTGATGCCTCAAACTTATCCAGCGGAATATATTTATACAGCATAAGATCAGGAAATTATTCCGCAATCAAAAAGATGGTATTAATAAAATAGAGCGGGAATATTAACGTTCAGCTGTGATTGGTTGGTTAAAAAACTCACTCTGTAAACAAAAAAGGGGGCTAATGCCCCCTTTAAGTTTATTTATGATATGTAATTATTTTCCATCCATTGCATATGCATCTTCGCCATGGAGCATTGAGTCAAGCCCTTCGGCTTCTTCTTTCTCTGTGGTTCTTACCGGGGTAAACAAATTGATAAGCCACAGCATACCGTAAGTAAAACCGAATGCATAAATACTGCTTATCAATATTGCAAGAAGCTGAACTTTGAAGAATTCCGTGCCGCCATGAAGCAAACCGTTTGAGCCTGCTGCGTTTATGGTAACTGTGCCGAAAATACCAAGCATTACTATACCAATTAAACCGCCAACACCATGAACGCCCCAAACATCAAGCGCGTCATCCCATTTCAGTTTGTTCTTAAGTGCCACTGCAAAATAGCATACAATACCTGCTGCAATACCAATAAATACCGAAGCTTTAAGTGATACATATCCTGCTGCGGGAGTTATGGTCGCAAGTCCTGCAACTGCGCCAGTTAAAAGACCTACAAATTTCGGTTTCTTTTCAAGCCACCATGAAATTAAAAGCCATGTTACTGCTGCAAAAGAGGCGGCAACATCTGTGTTTAAGAATGCGGCTGCGGTAACGCTATCTACTGCGAATTCGCTTCCCGCATTAAAGCCGTACCAGCCGAACCATAACAGACCTGTACCTAAAGCTATTAACGGAATGCTGTGCATTCCGGCATCTTTAACTTTTCTTCTTCCTATATACAAAACAGAAGCCAGCGCTGCAAAACCTGCAATATTGTGAACCACTATACCGCCTGCAAAGTCTCTAACACCCCAAACTGCTAAAATTCCGCCGCCCCATATCATATGAACAAATGGGAAGTAAACCAAAAGCAGCCACAAGGTTAAGAATATCAAATAAGCGCCAAACTTAACGCGGTTTGCAAATGCACCGGTTATAAGTGCGGGAGTAATAATAGCAAACATCATTTGGTAAGCTATAAAAACATATAGCGGTATTGTCGGGTTTAACGGTGAGGGGGTCGTTGGACTTATACCGGCTAAAAACGCCATATCAAGATTACCAATTATTCCGCCAATATCGGTACCTGATGCCATATCTCCGCTGAAACACATTGAGTATCCCACAATAAACCATAACACTGTAGTTATACCCATCGAAACATAACTCTGCATCATAATAGCTAAAACATTTTTCCTGCCAACCAGACCGCCGTAAAAAAACGCCAGACCCGGGGTCATAAGCATAACAAGGCTGGTAGCCAAAAGCATAAATCCTGTATTGCCTGTATCAAACATTATGGATCTTACCTCCTTAAATTATTAAGTTTTTAAGCAAAACTAAAAAGAGAATATTCCAAAATTAGCTTTTAGTTCTCTTTTAGAATATGAGAGCCATCATATAATTATATGAGATATATCATTTTATGGAAATACAGTTTGCCCTTATTTTTGTACATATTCAACAATTAAAATTGAAAAAAATGAGATATAAGGTTAGTTACATTATAGTTCTGATCATTTTGTTAATTGGTTTTATAAGCGCTTCCGCGCAGGAAACAGAAAAAAAGGGTCTGTTTGCAGGATTCCCCGAGGAGCTTACTCTAAGCGGTTATGTTGATGCATATATTGCCTATGATAACGACAAAGGAAATTCTTTAAGACAGTTCAGCGTGATCGCACCTTACCGTGATGAATTCAGGATAAACATGGCAGTACTTGCACTCAGATATTCAGCAAAAAATATCAGGAGCAATATTGCTCTTCAGTTTGGTGATGTGCCTAAATTGAACTGGCCGCAGGCACCCAATGAATATCTGCAGTATATCCAGGAAGCGAATATCGGAGTATCACCTTATAAAAATTCATGGATCGACGCAGGGTACTTTCTTACTCATATAGGTGGAGAAGGAATCATACCGAAATATAATTTCTTCACATCAGTATCATTATGCACATATTATGAGCCCATTTACCAGAGCGGTATAAAATATTCTTATTCAGGGAAAAAATTCTATACTTCACTGATGCTGCTAAATGGCTATAACGTGCTTGCAGATAACAATAAAAACAAATCATTTGGGCTGCAGATAGGATACAAACCAAACGATAAGGCTGATATAACATTCAATAATATCACCGGAAACGAAATGCCGACAGGCACTGCGGGTAAAACAAGGATATACAACAATCTTGTTGTAAAACTATTCCCTTCAAAAAAACTTGATGTAATATTGTGCGGTGATTTCTGCATGCAGGAAAAATCAAAAATTGATGATGCCGAAGCTTCAGGCTCTATGTTCTCAGCATTCGCTTCGATGAAGTACCGCGCTTCCAAAAATGTATCGCTGATGCTGAGAGGTGAAATATTCCAGGATAAGGATGCAGTCATGAGTCCGGCATTCATGCTTTCTGACAGCACATTCAGCGGATTAAAAGCCTTTGGAGTAACCGGCGGTGCTGAGTTTAACCCGACACCTAATTCATATTTCAGGCTTGAAGGCAGGTACCTGGCTACAGATGCTGACCAGAAGATATTTTACGAACAGAAAAATAACCGTTTTGAAGTTATACTTTCAGGCGGAATAGAGTTCTGATAAGATTTAACAAGTTTCTTTCGCACATTCAGGGGCCCGACCGGCCCCTTTTTTGTCATCTAAAAATATGATTTTTATGGCAGCTTCAAAAATCACTTTACCCGCTATATCACACTTATTTCCATAGATTTATATTTGAACAGATTTAACTCGATAAGTTTTTATCGAATTATAAGCCTTGCAACGAATTTTCAAAAAAAATATCGAATACAAATTCCATTACTGTCATGAAAACACTTACTATACTCACTATTCTGTTTTTAACATTTTCATCCGTATATACCCACGATATTGAAAACATAAACGTAAACGCAACATCCGGTTCATCGGGAATAAAATACTCAACCCTGAAAGCTGCAATTGATGCTATTAATGCGGGAACCCACAGGGGTGATATTACCATACAGGTACTGGATTCCACTTCAGAGTCATCCGCAATTACTTTAAGTGCCAGCGGCGGTTCGGCAAGTTATACTTCAATACTTATCTACCCTACCGTCGAAAACCTGATGATGGGCGGAACCGTAAGCGGTAACTTGTTTTCATTTAACGGGGCTGATAACGTTACAATTGATGGCCGCGTAAATCAGACCGGTGCCGCAAATCTTACTATCAGCAATTACAGCACAAGCTCCTCAGCATCAACGTTTAATTTCTACAATGATGCTCAGAATAACACTATAAAATATACTTACGTAAGAGGGTCTTCGACAAACACAAGCGGCGGGGTAATTTACTTTGGATCTGGCTCGGTAAGCGGAAATGATAACAACACAATTGATAATTGTTATATCCGTGAAATAGGCTCAAACAAGCCGCGGTTCTTGATCTACTCTGCCGGTACTAATTCGAAGGAAAACAGCGGAAACACGATTTCAAATAATAACATCTTCTGTTTTGGCGGCGGTACCACCAATGCCGGAATTTACCTTTACAGCTATACAACCACATGGGTTATCACCGGCAACAGTTTTTACCAGGATGATCTTATTTCAGGTTCTTCTGCAACATCTTACGGTATAAACATTAACACAGGCAACGGGTATGTAGTATCCGGTAATTATGTTGGAGGAAGCGCACCGCTCTGCGGCGGCACGCCATGGACAGTAAGCGGAACACCAATATACTGCAACCTCTATGCTATATATCTCAATGTCGGAACAGTATCTGCATCATCGGTTCAGGGAAACACTGTAAAGAATTTCAGCTGGCAATCAACTAATACCGGATCTCACTGGATTGGTATTTACATCAGCGCAGGCAGTGTTAATGCGGGTAATGTTACAGGCAATGTAATTGGGTCTGCAACCGGTACCGGATCAATAACAATTTATAACGGCGGAAATTATGGAAATGCAATAGGAATTTATTCTACCTCAACGGGAACAGTGAACATCTCCAATAACTCGATCGGTTCGTTCACCTTCTCCGCTTCATCTTACACTGCGGGATTTACAGGAATAAAAGTCACCCCATCAAACTCATCAGGAACCACTACTATAAGCAGCAATCTCATTGGAAGTCTTACCACATCAAGCAGTATATATTCAGCCACTGCCGGACAATCATTAGTGGGAATAATGTCGTACGGTTTTTCAGCCACGGGAACTTTGAATATCACAAATAACACCATAGCAAATCTATACAGCAATGCCGGCGGTTCAAATGACCAGTCATTTGGAATGTTCTTATCAAGTGTCGGTACGTGTACGGTTTCAGGAAATACGATCAGAGATATTTACAACAACAGCAAATACTCCGCAGGCAATAATTACGGAACAATAGGCATTCAGATGGATGATGCGCAGATGTATACAATAACGCAAAACAATATTTACAATCTGTACAATATCAGCACATCGGCATATAATACCGGTGTTTTAGGTATTTACAATTGTGCCACAAGTGCCGCAGGCGCAAGCCAGTTCACCAGGAACCGTATTTACAATCTTTACAACGCCAGCACGGGCAGCTCTGCAGCAATTTACGGAATAAACTGCCTGTATTCCGGCGCCGCTGATTACGTTAACAATCAAATTTCATTAGGTACGGGTGTTTTGGGTACTTTGTATATTTACGGAATTATGCTTTATGATTCGGGACCCGTAAAGTTCTATTACAACAGCATCTACTTAGGCGGTACTGCAACTGCCGGAAATTCAATTGCTTTCCAGAGATATATCTGGACTGCATCTTATTACACTTATATAAAGAACAATATTCTGTACAACGGCAGGTCGGGTGGTACAGGTACACATTACGCTATTGCAAGTACTAACTCAACGCCAACTGTTGCCATGCCATCAGGATACTCCAATTACAACCTTTTTATCACACCAAATTCCAATTATGCGGCTTTATGGTGGTACTCATCAGTTTCTTTTGCAACATGGAAATCAAATTCATCCTCTGATGCAAACAGCTGGTATGTTGTATCTTCATCAATATCTGCGGCTGATCTTTTTACAGATGCAGCAAACGGAGACCTGACCGTGAGATCAAATAATTCCGCCGCATGGTATCTAAGCGGTAAAGGTATGCCTCTTACAGGTTACTGCGATGACTTTGTTTCAGGCGGATGCAGGAGTATAACCGTTTCCGGCGGTGCAACAGATATAGGCTCAAATGAATTTGCCGCAACTGAATTGCCTATAACTGCATCGGTTTCAGGAAGCCACTCACTTAACGGAACTGAAACTTTCAGTTTTGGAAGCAGGACAGTCTGTACGATCAACTGGGGAAGTACCGGTTCATTGCCAACTATTAATTACGTTAAGTATCATATAGGCAAAAACCCAACATGTTCTGAAGGCAATTACAGCAACGGGTACTGGGAAATAAATACTACAGGCGGTTCAGGATTCAGTTATACTTTGAATCTGTATTACGACCCAAACATGATAGGTACAATAACCTCCGAATCGAACATACGGATAGCTAAAAGTGAAGATAACAGTACATGGGTTCACCATGAAGGTTCTGTGGTTAATACTTCAACCAAGATAGCAACAGTTGCCGGCCTCACTTCATTTTCATATTTCGCCTTAAGCGATCTATCTTACCCAATGCCGGTTGTATTGAATTTTTTCAGAAATTCCATCAGCAATAACTCTGTTATGCTGGAATGGGAGACTTCTTCAGAAATAAATAATGCAGGGTTTACTATTGAAAGGAAGAACAGGAAATACTCAGTCTGGGTAAATGCAGGGTTTGTTCAGGGAAAGGGAAGCTCAGATAAACCTGTGCAGTATTCATTTACTGATAAGAAGCTTACGGCAGGCTTCTATGAGTACAGGCTTAAACAAACCGATTATAACGGGAACTATGAATATTTCAGTTTATCTGAAGCAGTAAACATTAAGAATCCTGATGTATTCAGCATGAGCCAGAATTACCCTAACCCCTCAAATCCTTTAAGCAAAATAGATTACCTGATTCCCGAAAACGGAATAGTAATCATAAAAGTATATGATATGCTGGGGAAAGAGGTTGCGGTTCTGGTGAATGAATACAAAGATGCTGGATATTACACTGCGGAATTTAACGGGTCTGAACTTTCGAGCGGGATATATTATTACAGGCTAAGTTCGGGAAGTTACAACGAAACAAAGAAGATGGTTTTGGTAAAATAGATCATTGCATTCACTGAGGTAATCTCTCTGACTGAACATGACAGGGTCAAAATAGCAGCCGAAGTGAATGCGTGAATAGTACCGCTGTTCCTGTATATGCTGTTTCTCTAATGGCGGTGTTAAACCGGGGGTTATCTGAAATATGGTAATCCCTTTTTATTAACTTATAATAAATTGACTGCAAAAAATAAAAAAAGCCCGGCAACTTGCCGGGCTTATCGTTGATTTAGAACCTTTATTAATTATAATCTTATGGTCTCTTCTTTGCCGATATTTGATATCTGTGATACAATATTTTCTTCACCTGCTACAAGATCCTTTATTGTCATATTTTTCAGCACTCCATCAACTGCGCTTTGCAGCATTTGCCAAAGTGAGCGTATTGAGCAATCAACAGTATGGGTACAGATACTATCGGAACCGCTGTGATCATTGCAGAACTCAGCATCAAAAAGTTTGCCGCCCAGGAAATCAAGCACATCTTTTACAAAGATCTCGTCAGCGGGGCGGCTGAGCGTATACCCGCCTATTTGTCCGCGCGAGCTTGCAAGAAATCCGCCAAGCCTTAAGGCACGGAGTATCTTAGCCGTATTGTGCGTTGTAATGCCTTCTGCTTTGCTGATCTCGGGGATAGTAAGACCTTTTTCAGCCTTTTCCCTTGCAACCCGCAGCAAACAACGCAATCCGTATTCTTCCTGTGTACTGAATTTCATTTCTTAATTACCGCTGTATTTCGGTATCTTTGAACCGCATGCTTTAGCATGCAGTATTGCATCGTACTGCTCTTTGGGAACCGAAGGACCTTCAAATGTGCAGTGCTCATTAAAAGCTGCTATAAGCTCTTCTGCAACCATATCGGCGGTCTTGCCTTCAATATTCATTCTCTGCATTAAATAAACTATCTCACCATCTTTGAATAATGCCATGTATGGTGATGATGGCGGTATACCGGGTAAATAAGCATTTCTTAACTGATCAACTGCGTCCCTGTCCTGTCCGGCAAATACAGTAACTATCCTGTTGGGGATGAGCTTATTCTGCAGAGCAAGTGTTACTCCGGGTCTTGCGCTTCCCGCAGCGCAGCCGCAAACTGAATTAATCATAACAAGCGTTGTGCCTTCTTTTTGCCCAAGGAAAGTATCAACATCAGCGGGGCTCAATAATTCAATAAAACCTGCTGCAGTTAATTCATCCCTCATCGGCTGAACCGCTTCGGGATCGTATATCGGTCCTCTTGTGTTTATCTGGAACATATTATATTAATTTTATTATTTAGAAATTTTATTAATTATACTCTTTGTATTTAATACAGGTTAAGCTGAAGTTTGGCTTCTTCGCTCATCATGTTCATTCCCCATGGCGGATCCCAAACGACTTTTACCACGCACTCGTTTACACCGGGTATTGAGCGTACCTTGCCTTCAACTTCAGGCGGCAGCGTTCCCGCTACGGGACAAGCAGGCGATGTAAGCGTCATTTCAATTAACACTTTTCCGCCATCATCTATGTTAACTGAATAGATCAGGCCAAGTTCATATATGTTTACCGGAATTTCAGGATCGTAAACGCTTTTGAGTGCTTCAACAACAGCATTGTTGAGCTCAGCCATATCCGTTTTTTCCGCGGGTTGTGTAATTTCCTTCGGCTGTTCGTTTACCTGTTCGGATTCCTGTTCTGTAATTCTTTCTTCTGTGTTATCAGACATTTTCTAATTTAACTGTTTTGCTTTGTATGCCAGGGCATACATTTTCATTTGTTTTATCATTGCCGCAAGTCCGTTTGCCCGTGTTTGCGCAAGATGCTGCTGAAGTCCGGTTTTTGCTATAAATTCAAGCTTCGCATCCAGAATTTCATCCGGCGTTCTGCCGTTAAGTACCCTTATGAGAAGGGCTATCAATCCTTTAACTATCGTTGAATCACTATCTGCCTTAAAAATTATTCTGCCTTCTTCATCATCTGTCACTAACCATACGCTTGACTGGCAGCCTTTTACTTTATAATCACTGGTTTGTTTATCTTCGGGGTAACCCTTCAGCTTTTTGCCAAGCTCAATAATATACTCATACTTATCCTGCCAGCTTTCAAAAAAACTGAATTCATCAACGATTTCATCTTCAATTTCCAGTATAGTCTTTTCCATATTCAAATATCTCAAGGACAAAGGGCTCGAGCTCCCTGTTCCTGAATTTTATTTCAATATCTCAATAGTTTTTTTCAAAGCATTTATAAAAACATCAATTTCAGCTTTTGTATTATAGAATGCAAATGATACTCTTACCGTTCCCGGTATTCCGAACCTCTCCATCAATGGTTCAGTGCAATGCTGCCCGGTTCTAACGGCAACACCGCTTGTATCAAGCATTATCCCGATATCAAGAGCATTCAATCCTTCAACCACAAATGAAATAACTCCCGTTTTTTCTTTTGCTGTACCAATTATCCTTAACCCTTTTATCAGGTCAAGCTGTTCAGTTGCATATTCAAGCAGCTCCGTTTCCTGCTTGTGAATTTCATCAAACCCGATGGCATTAATGTAATCAATTGCGGCCGTAAGACCCACAGCGCCTTCAACATTCGGCGTGCCGGCTTCAAACTTCATGGGAATATCATTATATGCTGTACCTTTAAAACTTACCGAACTTATCATATCGCCGCCTGTTTGATACGGAGGCATAGCTTCAAGCAATTCAGCCCTGCCGTATAGTACGCCAATTCCCATTGGTCCGTACATTTTATGCGAAGAGAACACATAAAAATCAGCGCCAATTTCTCTTACATCTACATTAGTATGGTGTATCGCCTGCGCGCCATCTATCACAACGGCAATATCTTGATTCTTTTCTTTTGCCAGGCGTACAATTTCTTTTACAGGATTAATAGTACCAAGTGTATTTGATATCTGACAAACAGCTACGATCTTTGTTTTATCTGAAAGCAGCTTTTTATATTCATCAATCAAAAGCTCGCCGTTATTATTAACCGGTATAACCTTTAATACTGCATTTTTCTTTTCACATAAAACCTGCCATGGCACAATGTTAGCGTGATGCTCCATTTCAGAAATTATGATCTCATCGCCAGTTTTAACATTTTCGAGTCCGTATGAATAGGCTATCAGATTTATCGCTTCAGTAGCTCCGCGCGTGAAAACAATTTCCCGTTCACTGCCTGCGTTAATGAATTCTTTAGCTTTTATCTTAGCGTTTTCATATGCTTCTGATGCTTTAATGCTTATTGAATACACTCCGCGGTGAATATTTGCGTTATAATTTGAATAATAATCGCTAATCGCGTTAATAACGCTCTCGGGTTTCTGTGATGTCGCGGCATTATCAAGGTAAACCAAAGGTTTCCCTTCAATTTCCCTGCTTAGTATCGGGAAGTCTTTCCTAACTTCATCAACATCAAATATTTTATTTGTCAGTGTATCCTGCATTTATAAGTTAGTTACCCCGTTGTTGGTGTTGTCACCAACAACAATACATTTGATTATTACTTCTTACCCCAGCTTCTCAAATACTAAATTATTCAAATGCTCATGAAATGTTTCATTCTCAATTGTCTCAAATATATCATTGGCAAAGGCTCTAATCAAAACTGTCTTAGCCATATCAGCCCCTATACCGCGTGAGCGCAAATAGAATAC
>CAZQYL010000065.1:0-10780 GCA_964597425.1 uncultured Ignavibacteriales bacterium
ATCGGCTGAACTGATGCTAATATACCATTATTGCCAAATTTTTTATAATCATCCGGTTGAATATGCTGAGCATGCTCAACACGGTGACGTAGTATTTTTGTGTTTGGCAAGCTTGCGTACAATTCTATCACTTCATTTACAGCCTTATCACCTATGGCGTGTATTATCATCTGCATTCCTGCGGAATCAATTTGTTTAGCAAGTTCATATATTCTGCCTGATCTTACAATGTCTGTTTTTAAACCGTTTGATGAGCTTCCTTTGTAATTTTGTGAAAACAATGCCGTTTCAGAACCCAGTGCGCCATCCCAGAATGCTTTGAAGCCGCTTATTGTATAGTGATCTTTACTTATCAGGGAAGTTTTATCTCTGTAACTTTGCAGGTTTTCAAACTCTGTAAAGGGAATATAGGAATTGATCCTGAGTTTTAATTTATCACGTTTCCATAGCTCAATATATACATCAATATCCTCAGGTAAAGTAATATCACTGACTGAAGTAATACCGTATTTGTTGAGCATTGCAATGCAATCTGTTACTGCATTTACTTTTTCTTCAAGCGAAGCGGGAGGGATAGCATTATAGACCACATTCATAACGCTTTCGCTTATGAATCCTGTTAAATCACCGGTTGCGGATATTTCTACTTCATCCTTCGGGAAATTATCTGCTTCATAGTTTATCCCGGCTGAGACCAGTGCTTTGGAGTTGCATATTGCGGAGTGGTAATCATAATTTGTGATGTAAAGGGGCAGCTCAGAAAATATTTCATCAATAACATTACCGTCCTGTTTTGAGTGTCCTGCAAATACTCTGTTCAGGTCAAGATTTCCGCCTACAACCCAGCTTACCTTGTTATTTTTCAGGTATTGCCTGATGGAGTCTTTTAGTTCGCCAACTGAATTGATTTTAGAACAATCCAGCCTTTTCATCATCAGCGCACCGTTTACAAGATGCAAGTGACCATCTATCAGTCCGGGCAGAACAAGTTTGCCTTTTAAATCAGTTATTTCTGTATAATTTTTTAGCAGGGAGTTTGCTTCTGTATCTGTACCTGAAAAATCGAAATGACCGTTATTAACACCAAAGCTTTCAGTGAAACTGCCATCAGGCTGCCAGACTTTGGCATTAATGAAAAGTGTTGAGCTCATAAACTGAATTACTTTTCATCTTTAAGATTTCGCGTCATTAGTTTTTCTGTTGCATGGTGCGGATCCTTACCCATAAACAGAACTTTATACACCTGTTCAATGATGGGAAGCTCAACTCCGAGTTTTTGCGCGAGTTCGTGGGTTGATTCAGTTGTCGCAACACCTTCGGCAACCATTTTCATTTCAGCCAGTACCTGTTTCAGCTTCTTTCCCTTGCCAACCTCTTCACCTACAAAGCGGTTACGTGAATGTTTGCTCATGCATGTAACGATCAGATCACCTATCCCGGATAACCCCATGAAAGTATGTTCATGCGCGCCAAAACGCATTCCAAATCTAGTGATTTCCCTTATACCGCGCGTCATAATGGCGGCTTTTGTGTTATCCCCAAACCCGGCGCCGTCTGCAATTCCCGCCGCTATTGCTATTACATTCTTCAATGCTCCACCCAGCTCTACACCAACAACATCATTGCTTTTGTAGACCCTGAAATACTTGTTCGAAAAAGCCTTCTGTATCACTTCAGAGTTTTTTTCTTCATACCCCGCAGCCGCAACTGCCGTGGGAATGTGTTTTGCGACCTCTTCAGCATGAGAAGGGCCTGAAAGTACTGTGATGTTTCTTTTCTGGATATTTTTGAAAACATCCTGGAATATCTGTGATACCGTCATAAGGCTGTGATTTTCAATACCTTTTGATACACTAAGTATTACCCGGTTACTGAAATCGATATCCTTAATATGCTCAATTACACTGCGAATGAACTGTGTTGGGGTAGCAACAACTATCATATCGGCATTCTTAACAGCTTCGCCTATGTCGCAGCTTATAGTGATCTTTTCGGGAATCTTTATCTTCGGGAGGTAATAGAAATTTTCGCGGTATTCGTTTAATGTATGGGCATATTCTTTGTCATACTCCCACAAAGTAACTTTGTGCCTGTTATTATGCAGAATAATACCAAGGGCTGTGCCCCAGCCGCCTGAACCGAGAATGCATATATTCATAATAAGCAAATTTATCTATAAAAATTTACTTATAAAATGTTAATTTATGGTGTTAGTAGAAGTTTATACTGCTTTTTTAACTGATCTGTCCAGATCGTTCACTTTCGATAGCAGCCATACTCTTGAATTTACATATTTACATTTGTTCAGCCGTACAGTAAGTGTGCTGAGATCGGTTTTAGAATTTGTATTATTATAGTTGATAAGTTTAATTACGTATTTACAAAGGTTCTCAGAGCCCGTTCGTTTTTCATCGCTTACCATTGAATTGCTTTTCAGGTACTTTTGGAAAGCAATTGCAGCCGAATATGCCGTTTCAAGATCACCTAGTTCATAATATGTCATAATGTAAAGACTTCGGATATCAAGATGGTAGGAGAACTCTTCAACACGTATCATGCTGAGCCATTTTAGTGCTTCATCAAAGTTACCCTGTTCAAATCTTAAGTAAGCGTAACTATAATTTATAATATCGGTTTTCCTTCTGGGATGTATCTGGCTTCCGTATTCTTCAATAAATTCCTCAAGCCACCTGAGTTTCTTCATTTTTACTGACTGTATGATAATATTCCTGTATAGATCCACAGGCATATATTTACTGGCTTCAGTTTGAAAATATTTATCGTTCAGCATTTTCTTGTAAATATCAAAAAGTTCGCTTTCATACCGCAGGTCATTAGGTGCCAGTGTTCCCCTTTTCAGAATACAGTAGCCGCTCAACTTCGCAAACAGAAAGTGTTTATCTGTAGTGCTGAATTTATTAAGATTATCAAGCACTGAAGATTTGAGTAATGAGTAATATTCATCATTTTCAAAATACAGATATGCTTTGAGTGAATTTATATATGCCTGTACAATTTCGGTGCCGGCAAGCGAGTGTGTTTTCATAAAAATTTCAAGCCGTTGGAAATCGAAGAGGTCAAGAAACTGGGATATGAATTTTTTGTTCTGCTTAATATTGAATGAACGTGAGTAATTCAGCAGTGTATCGTTATGCTTAATTGATTCAAGCATGAAATAGCTGATGAAATATGTGATACCGTTTATAAGCTTGCCGGCTTCTGTATCTACAAAACTTTTTTTATTTATCTTGTCATTTATCATGCCAAAATAGAATTTTTCAGTTTCAAGCCTGAACCTATTGAGACATGCATCTGCATCAATGTGCTTAACAGAGCTCATTATCTTCTCGGCATCCCTAATCGTAATAGCATGCATTCTTTCAGCGCCTCTTACGGCAAGTTCTTCGATAGTAAAGATCGCTGATTCCGCTTCTTTTCGTTCAATATACTGCTGGCGTACAAATTTTGAAATTAATTCCTGAAGGTCATAAAGAAGCCTGCGCATGGTGATCTCGTTGTAAGGAATTTCCGGGGAGATCTTTTTATGCATCTCTTCTTTGGAAAGTTTCGGGCTTTCGAAGTTTGGATGAAATTTGATGATAATATCAAACAATTTTACCACTTTCCCGCTGCGGTTAAAGTACGGAGATATTATGAACTTTCTGAGTGATCTAATTTCCTCTCTGGTAAGGGATTCCAGCAATTCTATAAACGAATAATCCAGCATTTTCGTATTAAATTATATGTAAATATAAGCAACTCAAAATCAGTAGTCAATAGTGAATTTAACTAAAAAATAGCCTAGAATTACTAAAAAGTGGGTTGACTGAACGCTTATTTAATGAAAAATAAGCAACTTTAAGGCAAAAATGTAGTGGCAGGCTCACTTTTTATGAGTTATGTTTGAACAGATAAGAAAATAAACAAACATTTAAAAACAAACCCTATAAAAACAAAGAAATGAAGAAGATATTATTAACAATCGCAATAACCCTTAGCTTTTTAACAGGATTCACATCAGTAAATACCTTTGCAGCAGTAAATACAGTAAATACGGCAGAGACAAATGCAGCAAGAATATGTATTAAGGTTTACGAAGATGGCGCGATTTGGGTTTACGTTTACGAAGAAGATGGTACATATATTGGTAAGTATATAGACGAGAACTTTTAATAAAAAATAACAAAATTGTCTAAAATTAAATTCAGCATAGAAAAGCCCGGAGAAGTTACCCTTGAAATTTTCAACCTGATCGGCTTAAAGATAGATGAACTTCCGGCCGGACATCTTGAAGTGGGGGATCACACGGTGTTCTGGAAGCCAAAATATAATCTTTCGGGCAGTGTGCTGAACTACAGAATAGAGCTGAATAAACAGGTTATCAAGGAAAACATGTTTATTGTCAGATAGGCAGAAAACAACCAGTGAATATTCCGATTATATCGGATGCACCCGAAAAAAGGCCTAGCAATGAGTCTCTTATGTTAATTGACCAATAGAGCAGTAAATGAAAATTTACTGCTCTATATTTATTTTTACTTCTGACTATAAAAAAAGCCCGGCTTATACCGGGCTTTTTTTAAAGATCTTTAACTTTTTTCTTCCGCTTGAATGGTGCGTCAATTTGTATCCAGCGAACTTTCCACCATTTTTCAAACCTGTTCTCTTCACCATACATCAGTCTTTTTATATTTGCCCTGTGGTTATAGGTCAAAAATATACATACTGCAAGACTGAAATATATCAGTGTATGGTAGCCGTCAATATTGACACCAAAGAAATTTTCCCTGATGAACATTGCGCTGGGGAAAGAATATGCGGCAACAATTGAGCCAAGCGAAACGTATCCCGAAAACATGAGTACAACGATAAACATACCAATTGCTATTGTCGCGTCAATTGGCGCCAGACTCAGCAGCATTCCCGCTGTTGTATTAATACCCTTACCGCCTTTAAAGCCTGCGAAGACCGTCCAAACGTGACCAATAATAGCTGAAATACCGGCTATCAACTGTACAATCGTTATATCCTGGAATGGTGTGCGGTTTTCAAAAGGCAGGTTGCCGAAGAATAACTTTGATATCAGCAGTGTAGCTATGAATCCCTTGGCTATATCGACTAACTGAACAAGTACGCCGATTTTCCAGCCAAGTACCCGGAAAGCATTTGTGCTTCCCATGTTTTTGCTGCCAAGCTGCCTTACATCTACACCCTTAAACAGCTTGCCAAACACAAGCGCGGTGGGGAAAGACCCCACTAAATAACTCAATACAATTACAATAAATAAATATAACATATCCTAATATACTATACTCTTTTGTTAATTAACAGTCCTATTATTGCAAAAACGTTAGTTAAAACACTCAATTCTTTTAATTTCTGGTATTTCATGCATTAATGCGCGCTCAATTCCGGCTCTTAATGTCATTGGTCTGAGCGGACATGTGTTGCATGAACCCAGAAGTTTCAGTTCTACAATACCTTCATCTGAAATCTTGTCGAGCTTCACATCGCCGCCATCCTGCTGAAGATATGGTCTTATACGTTCCAAAACTGAATTTATTTTGGCTTCAATTTCCGCTGTTTTTTCGGTTACCAGCATTTATGTGACCTTACTCTCCGCAAAAATAAGTAAACTTTATTAAAAAAACATTAGTGTAAATATAACTTTTCACTCGTGCCACGAAATCAGAAATTTACAGAACTAATAAAAAAATTATTCTAAACATATCTATCAGGATTATCGAACCCTCTATTCGTGGCACGAAAGAGTTATCCTCGTGGCACGAAAAAAGCTATCTTTGGATTATCTTAGCACGAACATTATATCTCAATCACAGGCAGTTTTGGCTGAAGTTTCGCTTTCGAAATTACATTCTCAGCCAGATTCTTCGCAATACTGCAAAATTGTTCTGCTTCAGCTGAATCTGGTTTTCCCAATACTATTGGTTTACCTTCGTCTCCGCCAATACGTACATCTGTATTAATAGCTATTTCACCCAAAAAGTTTATACCAAGCTCACCTGCAAGTTTCCTTCCGCCGCCTTCGCCAAAGATATATTCCTTTGTGCCATCCTGCCTGGAATAATAGCTCATATTTTCGATGATGCCAAGCACTGGAACATTTACCTTTTCAAACATCTTAGCACCCTTGCGGGCATCAATGATGCTTATTTCCTGGGGAGTTGAAACGATTATCGCGCCTGTCAGCGGTATTGATTGTGTCAATGTAAGCTGAATATCGCCGGTACCGGGAGGCATATCATATAAAAGGAAATCAAGTTCATCCCACTCAACATCGCTCATAAATTGCTTTAGCGCGCTTGCTGCCATGGGTCCGCGCCAAACAACGGCTTCATTGGGATCAACCAGGAAGCCAATTGACATCATTTTGATCCCGTATTTTACAACAGGCAGAAGCCTGTTCTTTTCGTTGATTTTAACAAGCTTTGGTTTTTCTTCAGCAACACCAAGCATAGTTGGTATTGAAGGACCGTATATATCGGCATCTATGATGCCTGTTTTGTAACCTTCTTTGATTAGCGCTGCTGCAAGGTTAACGGCTACTGTGGATTTTCCCACTCCGCCTTTTCCTGAAGATACTGCAATAGTGTATTTTACCTTAGGTAAGATCTGCTCTGTTTGTGTGACCGGGTTAGTTGTATTGATAGTATTTGTATTTGAATTAGACATAAAGCACAAATATAATAACAAAAAACCTCATTTTTAGTGTAAAAATGAGGTTTAAAAATCATCCCGTAATATGACTATTTACAAGTTCTTATGAACCAGTTAATTACTTGTTTTCTTCTGGCGGAACGGGCTCTTTATAATTATCAGATGAGCAGATGTAATCTTTCACATAACTCCAGGGATCAATATAATCGCTGGATGCTTCAGAAATTCCGCGGGGCACTACTTTATACGCTCCGTATTCTTCGGTGAACTTAAACACCAGCAAATGCTGCCATGAAGAGCCGCCGATAGTAGCAACACATACATCGCCTCCGGCATATAAGATCTCGTAGCTTTCCGGGGAATAATTATTGATTAGATATTTCTTTACATTTATCCTTTTTGATTCAAGCCAGTCTTCTGAGATATATTTGCGCAGCTTTTCTGAGGCATTATCTCCTTTTACCATCATTTCAAGAATTTCTTTGGTTGCCTGTTCCATTTTCTTCTTGTTTAGGTCATCTGCTTTTATGTTCACATTTACAGCGAACATAACTAGCAATACAGCAATTGTGAATTTAAATAGTTTCATTTTTACCTTTCGAATTTTATGTGTTAATTTAATTTTTTTGTGCAATAATGTAATTCATTCCCTGAATTACATCTGAAAATGTGACTGATAGTCCAAAACCCTGTATCATATTTGTAATGTCATTTACCGGGAGCTTCAATTTGGGATATGAGCTAACTTTCATTTCCCATTTATCGTTTATCTTTTCGTGCAAAATATCATTCACATTTACAAATGAATCAAAATATTCAAGAAAACATGTGAGTATACGCGTACCATCACTCTTTACAAGAATAAATCTTGAAGTTCCGGTTAACTCCCGGGATAGATCTCTGTATGAAAGAACAAGTCTGCCGTTTTTATGCAGATTTTCTGCTGCGTATCCGATTAGCCTGCTTACTTCTTTGATTGAAGGCAAATGGGTTAATGTATCACCCATACAGACTACTAATTCCGGCTTAATTTCCATGGGATATACAAATTCAGTTATATCCCCGTTTATTGTTTCTACTTTGTTTGCTGTATTTTGTTTCAGCTCTAGCAAAAGTTTTTCACTGAAATCGACCGATATAACATCAAAGCCAATTTCTGCCAGTGCGGCTGATTGTATACCATGCCCGGAGCCAAGATCTATTGCTAAATGAGTTGAAGAGGGTTTTATATTATTTTTGATGAAAAATTCGCGGGTTTGGTTTACTTTTTCCCCGAAATCACCCGCCATCCAGCTGTACACATCAGCCAAATGTAAGTCATAGTGTGCTTTGACCTTTTCGTTCATGTTTTTGGAAATTATTCTCTATCCCTGATATGCCAGAGCATCTTAACATCACTCATCATTGATTCCAGATTTGACGGCTCAGGCGGTTTGGAATATTTGAATTCATAAAACCCGTTCCTTTTTAATGCCTTTATTGAAGGAATGTTATCTTCGCGGGTTTCGGCAATTACAGCTGTGACCTCCGGGAAAGTGAAAGCCCAGTTAACCATTGCGCCGATCGCCTCTGTCATATAGCCCTGCACTCTGAACTTAGGCTGGGTTGAGTAACCTATTTCAACGTATCCGTTCTCATCGGGTTTGCGCTTAAAGCCAATATCGCCCGCAACCGTGTTTGAAGCTTTTTCAACTATCACCCATATTGTCGCGAATAAGTAATTCTCCGGATCATCCTTCATCCACTGGAGTGTGTATTTCCTTATGGCATCCCTGAAGTGAATGGTAAGTTCGCGTTCTGCGCGGTTTAAACCCAATGAATCCTCAAGCCGGCTATCTAAATGAGTGAACATCTCAGCCTGTTCCAGTGAGAGCGGTATTAACCTTAGTCTTTCGGTTTCAAGTGCAGTCATCGGCTTGCTGAAAATGTTATTGTCTCAATTACATCGCCTATCTGAATTTTATCAACTACATCGAAACCTTCAACTACTTTACCGAACATTGTATATTTCCCGTCTAAATGCGGTTGGGGTGAATGGGTAATGAAAAACTGGCTGCCCTCGGTATCCTTACCGCTTGAAGCCATGCCGATGGTGTATTCATCAAAAGGAAAGGGGGAGAGTTCACTGCGAATCGAGTAACCGGGACCCCCGAAACCTGTGCCGGTCGGGTCGCCGCCCTGAATCACAAAATTAGGCATAACCCTGTGGAAAATTGTATTATTGTAATATCCCTTTTCTCCCAGTTTTACAAAATTTTGTACAGTAAACGGAGAGATCTTGTAATTTAGCTCTGCAACAATGATACCTTGATTTGTCCTTATTGCTGCAAATTTTTTTTGTTCAAGCTTTGCGATAAAATCCCAGTCAAAATCAGTGCGGTATTTTGGTGCTGTAATTTTACTTGATCTATCTTCACCCGTAATTTTCTGTAACGCATCACTTGATGCTTTTGCAATATCGTAATCACTGCTTTTTAAGTTAGTGGTAAGAATATCTTTAGCACCGTCAAATTTCATATTTCCCCAGGCTTCGATATACATCAGCATAACGTCTTTATCCTTAGGCAGGGTAAATGACTGGTAATCGAATGTCATTATCTGGCATGTTTCAGCCCTGTACTGCGTGAAAATTGAATCCTGCAGATTACTTAAACATATTTCAGTTAATGGCGCATCTTTTGATGAAGCAAATTCAGAAAGTATCAGCCTGATAATATTTCGGTTCTCGCTATCCATTTTATCATCAAGCTCTGTAAGCGCGCTTACAAAAGCGCGGTACATTTTAGCAAGGTCACCTGAGCCTATCATTGAGCCATCTTTATTGGGGTGGATTTCGTTATACTTCATAACATCATTGCTTACATTTTCGCGGAGCTCCTTATACACCATCGGGTCATCAAAAAAACCGAATGATTCAACCACCGCTGATTTTATATCATAGTTATCAGTGGAATTAAATATCGCAAAAAGATCGGCTTTAGCCTCATCTTTAAAAATCTTTGCATATGTTTTGATTGCCTCGGCTTTAATCTGCCAGTCATACGCCTTGCCGGGAGTAGTTATAAATAATATTTCCTGCTGAATTTTTCGTGTAAAAGGATTTCGTGTATCCGCTCCGGCGAACAATTTTCCAAGTGCCTGCCAGCTTACAATTGATACATGTACCGAAGGGTCGTTTTCAGCATGCTCAATGAGTGCATTTACGGTCTTTTCCAGCAGGGGTGAGTTCAGATCAATTTTATAATTGCCAAGCGCGTTTACAATATTTACTCTTACGCGCCAGTCGATTTCTTTTGAGAGCACATCCAGCAGAAATTCTATTGAAGCAGTATCCTGCTGTTTACCGATGGCTGAAAGTGCCCACATTCTTGCTAATGGATCTGGGGAAGTAGCTGAAATGATAAGTTCAGTATTATAAGCAATTAAAGCATCTTTATCGTTAATGCGGTTGAAAGCAAAAGTAACATTTCTGCGGACTGTTGAATCGGCAGTCTGTTCAAATAACTCCGCAAGTTTTCTGAATCCTGCATCGCTTTTTATCTTCCGCATACCAAATCTTGCAATAGCCATTGCAATTGCGGAGTTGATCATGTTCTGACCCGTTTCCATTTTTGCAACACTGTTTAATTCATTTTCCCTGCCCGTTTTGGCCATATCAACCAACAATTCATAAACAAGTGGATCAATTTGATCATTCTTCATGTTTCGAGAAATCTTCAATGCTTCCAAAAAGTATCCATTTGCTTTATTTGAATTGGTCTGGCCTAGAGCAAATGAAAGAAAAATTGGAAAAGCGACTGAATTTTTGTCAAGAGAGATTTCACGGGCTGATTTGACAAGCGCTTTTCCCAGGATATCTACCAAATTACTATCTGAAAAGTTAGAAAGTGCCCATACTGAGGCAGCCTTCATTTTTAGATAGTCAGAATCCAGGTTTTTTATGAGTTCTTTATTTTTCCCAAATGATCTGGTGTCTTTAAGCTCAAGTATATGTTTATATTCATTGTCAACCTGCTGGGAGAAAATGGTTACTCCGACGAACATAGTAAATACAATGAGACCCTTCGCCGCGCTCAAAATATGATTATTTCTTTTTAACATC
>CAZQYL010000066.1:0-5980 GCA_964597425.1 uncultured Ignavibacteriales bacterium
GGAGTACAGCCTAAGTATGTTGGAATGACAAAATGGAACTACATCATCGAGCTTGGAAGTGAATCAGATATCATTAATCTGAAACCTGATTTTAATGTGATGCTTAAACTTCCCGGGTGGGGAACCATCATTACCGCTGTGGCAGATATGCCGGGATATGACTTCATTTCGCGATTCTTTGCACCTGAAAAAGGGATACAGGAAGACCCCGTAACGGGCTCAGCACACTGCGCGCTTGCGCCCTACTGGCAGCAAAGACTCGGTAAGAACAAATTCAAAGCCTACCAGGCATCCGAGCGCGGCGGAACACTTGATATAGTTATTGATGGCGACAGGGTTTATTTGACTGGCGAAGCGTTGACAGTTATAAGCGGTCAAATAGTAATTTGAATAAAGGAATGCTATCTTGAGATAAATTTATGCGTATATTTGGGAAAATCCTTCATGCCAAACTTATATTTAGACTGAAGTAGTTTGTTGATTTGTTTTGTCAAATTATTAATATAATTTAACTTCAATTCAGGTTTTCTTTTGGAATCAATCTCGTTCATGAAATCCAAAAGGGAATCTAGAATACTAAAGAATAAATCTTTCAATAATTTATTTTTGTCGTAAGTAGATTGATTAATTAAATAGTCTTTCACAAATGGATGTTTAAGATTAAATAAATTCTTATAAAGCCCGTAATTCATTACTATATAATCGTTGTTAAAGGGAATGCATGGGCTATAAAGTATCATTTCTGTTTTCACAGCATTTCGAGGCGTAACAATAAAACAAGAATCAATATCGCGGAAAGTATTTTGATTGCAGTATGCCAATCCATAATTATTCTTCATACAAAACTCAAATATAAAATTTTCAGATGCTAAGTCAGAGGGTATATTATAATTTAATAAAATGGGGGATTTGTGAATTTTCTCCAAATTAATTAACTTATCTTTGAATTCTAAATGATTTCCTTCTTTTATCTCATCATTAAAAATAATTTTTTTGTACTTTTTTAAATTTCTAAGTTTCTCGTATCTAATCTTTGATTTTTCGAAGATACAAACTAGAAAATTATCTTCAATACATTTGCGATAACTTTCATTAATATTTGAATACCTTTCTAGAAGTTGATCAATAAAAATAGAAGTTTTATGGAATTGTAATTTCTTGTTTAAACTTCTATATAATTTAAAAATTTCATTTGTAATTTTAATCTCGAATTTATTAATGATATTTGTGATTGTCTCTAAATTACTAAAATCATTTCTGTTTAAATTAAGTTGTGTTTTTTTGATAATGTTAACTTTGCTATATCCGTATCTTAAGCATTGATTAATACGCGACTGGTTGACTTTTCCGACAAATATTCCTTTTTGATAAACAAGAAGTGAATCATCAATTACTTCACGATAGTAATCAGAATCAAAAAATGAATAAAGTCCTTTAAATGTAACTAAACCTGTACTATCTTTAAATCCTATTAAACCATAGATACCTTCAAATTCACTGTTGTTAATTTTCGTATGAAAAATGTTTATTGATTCAGATTTGCTTGAGTGAATATATCTTATGTTTTGTTTCAAAGAATCAATATCTGAATTAAAATCGAATTTTCGCTTTGAAATAACATCTTTTTTGTCACCTGTTGTAAAGTTTAAGTCTATTGTTAAATATGCAAATGTTGCTCTTAAATATGTATATAAAGAATCATAAGATATTGAGTGGTTTAAATACATTGTAATCTTAGTTCCTTCTTTAACGTCTTCAACATCATTGTAGAAATAAAAATACCTGTCGGGACTTCTATTAACTAAGAATTTTAGTTTTTCGTTGTTTTTCATTGCTGTTTCAACTTCAAAACTATCACATAATAAAAAGTAAGAAAACACACCTATTCCAAATTGACCTATTGCTTCGTAATTCTTTTTTAATTTTTCTGTCACATAATAGCTACTTGCAAGTTTAGAAAAATAATTTTTAACAATAAATTCATCCATACCAAGGCCATTATCCTGTATAATTAACTTATTGTCTTCTAAAATAATCTCGATTACTGGATTATACTTCTTATTTTGAAGCTTTTTATAGTTGCATGTATCAATAGAATTTTGAATAGCCTCCCTTACACCTGCAAAAGTGTTATTATATAAATGTTCACCAATTAGAGTGTTAAATACATTGCCTACATCAAATGTAAAGCCTATGTTTCTTGGTGTAAAATTTGTTTTTATGATAGGCTCTACCTTATTCAAATTTAACGTGTATGATTTCCCATCCAATTTACAAGTACGGTTGATAACTTTTTGGCAATAGTTTAATATATCGTATATTTTATTGTATTGTGATTTAAGTGCATGGTAAATACTTTGGTCATTTGTTTCTGCTTCAATTAAGATAGTATCATGTGTATAATTTACTTGGTAAGTAGACTTATGCTTCTCCCATTCTTCTCTGCTTTTTTTATTATCTGGTAAATGATAATCAAAAAGTAAATCAGGTACTCTCATATTTGTTATATCCAATTCATCTGCCAATCTAATAATGCAGCCTAGATATGGCAAACAAATAAATTCTCTTCCTGATTTTATGAAATACTGTGGCTTAAAATTTTCACTTTCCATTAAATCAACTTTTCTATGAGCCATAGCGGTAAGTCCAATTGCGGTTGCAAATTTTTCATTGTGTATATGTAAACTTTTCCACTCTTTTAAAATAAACTGATAACTCAATTCATGATGGATATCCCTAATGAAATCTGAAAAGGTTGAATTACGATAACTTTTTTTATAATTATCAAATTCAATTGATTTTCTGAATATACTAATTTTATTTTCAACTATGCACATACCGATATCATGCAAATAACAAGCCATACACAATACGTAAATTTCATCTTCAGATAGATTGTTTATCTCACTTTCATTCAATATTTCCCCTGCAATATCACAAACCCGTTGGGTATGTTCCAAAGAATGGTCAGTATATTCAGGAAAATTTTTAGAGTAACTTTTCAATAATTCAGTAACTACAGCTTTGCATTTCTGTAAACTTGCATAGTGAATTTTGTGACTTTGTAATCTAATTTCTAATTTATTATCCATAAGAATTGCATTATTATGTTATGTTGGTAAATCTATTAAAAATATTTATTTAAATAAAGTCTTTATTTAAGTTACAGCAGACAAGGGTACAAACACAAGATAAATTAAAAAGACGAATATAGTTTTAGATTTATTTTTTAAAGTATTTTGTTGAAAATCTATTTGTAATTAGCATACATTAGAATATAAATGAATATTTATTAATTCTTACTTGACACTCACTTAAAAAATTATTAGTTTTGTAATAACACTAATTAACAGAATTATTTTTATAACTAACCTAGGATGAAAACTAAACACTAACATGCAGAACTTCATCACAACATATATGGTGTTTATCACAGCGCCCACCGCAGATATTCTTGTGGGCAAGGTGTGTCCGTTGGTTAGCTATAAACGGAGGTTGTTAGGATAAAACCTCGAAATTATAAGAGTTTTCAGCAAACCGCGGACAAATTAAAAAAGTTCGCGGTTTTTTTTTGGAGTAAAGTTAAACAACCTCTTTTTTTAACTCTCCACCTTACAAAGTCGAAGAACTGGCTTGACAGTGGGGAGCCGGAGGGGGTCCAAAATATTAATTAATGATTATGTACCGGTCATATTAGTGATCCGGCTAAAAATGATAATAAAATGAAAAGTCTAAAGAAATTATTCGAAATTTTAGGAAAATGGAAGTATGAGTACATCGCAGCTTCGCTGCTGCTCATAGTATCAGTTGGGTTCCGCTTGCTGGAGCCTAAAATACTGCAAATGACTGTTGATAAGATCATTGCATTCTTTGTAACTGGTAAAGGTAACACAGTTACCGCAGATGACGGCATAACCAATTTCTTTTACTGGATTCTGCCAGAGCTGAAAATTGAAAATTCAGGAATGATACTTATTTATCTGGGTGTGATATTCCTTATGATCGCACTCTTGAGAGGTGTTACAATGCTTTCATCCAGTACAATATCCGCTGCATCAACAGAAAAAGCTATGAAGAAGCTGCGTGACCGCTTATTCAGCCACCTGCAGCACCTGCCGATGAAGTACTTCGGTAAAACGCCAACAGGTGAGCTTATCCAGCGCTGTACGGGTGATGTTGAAACTGTCCGCAAGTTCGCAACAATGCAGGTAACAGAATCAATAAGGCTTGCGACAATATTCATAGGTGCTTTCATAATGATGTATATGGTTAATACAACATATGCATTTATCGCAATAATGCTTTTTCCTATCATGATAACGGCATCATTCTTCTTCTTCAGGAAAGAAGGGGAGATATGGACGAAACATGAAGCCGAGCAGGATAAACTGACAGCTATGGTACAGGAAAACCTAAGCGGGATACGTGTAGTTAAAGCATTTGCCAAAGAAAATTATGAGATTGAAAAATTCACCAGGCAGAACGAAGAAAAACGCAAATGGGGAATGAAGCTTCTCAGGCTGCACTCAATTTACTGGCCCGGAAGCGATGTATTGGTTTATACACAGCTTGCGATATCACTTTTTGCAGGGTCATATTTCGTGCTTGATGGCCGCATAACTATTGGTGAATTTACAGCGTTCTTTACATATGCATCATACGTTACATGGCCAATGCGAAGACTTGCGCAGCTTGTCAGCGAAATGGGTATGACACGCGTTGCAATTGAAAGGATATACTCGATACTCGAGCATCCCCGTGAAGATTACTCGGGATTCAATAACGATGGCAAAGACCTGAAGGGTTCAATTGATTTTGATAACGTGTTTTTCAAATATGAAGATGAAGAAGAAAATATATTGAATGGTGTAACGATGAAGATAGAACCGGGTGAAAAAGTTGCGCTGCTTGGACCCACGGGTGCAGGTAAATCAACAATAATTTCACTCTTGATGAAATTCTACGAACCTGATAAAGGTATGATTAGAATTGACGGGCGCGATATCAATGAATATTCAAGACCGTTTTTGCGCAGCAAGATAGGCGTGGTACTGCAAAGGGCGTTCTTGTTTTCTACATCAATTAAGGAAAATATAGCGTATTCAGATCCTGATACGCATATTGAGGAGATCGTTGAATCAGCCAAGGTGGCGAAAATTCACGATATAATAAGCGATAACTTCCCCAATTCATATGATACAATAATCGGTGAAAAGGGTGTAACGCTTTCCGGAGGTCAGAAACAGCGTGTAACATTGGCAAGAACGCTGCTCAAGAATCCCGATATACTTGTGCTTGATGATTCAACTTCAGCGGTTGATACTGAAACCGAGTTTGAAATTCAAAAGGCGCTTCGCGGTGTAACTGCAAGCAAAACTACAATTGTCATTGCGCACAGAATAACCTCAGTCCAGGATTGTGACAGGATAATTGTGCTTGATAAGGGCAGGGTTATAGAGCAGGGAACCCATGAAGAGCTTATTGAAAACAACGGGTTCTATAAGAAAATATTCGATATCCAGGTTTCGATAGAAGATGAGATTAATGAAGATATTGATAAGGCAAAAAGCAAAAGTGAAAAGGCAAAAATAGGACATAAAATTGGTTCATTAACATGATTAAAATATGATTAGCTACGGGATTTATCCTGTGGTAAAGATTTCCCAAGGAAATAGGGACTTTAGTCCCAATTGCGGCTAAAGCCGCCGATAGCTTCATGTTTTTGTTCAACGAGCTAAAGCTCGTGGCAACTCAGTTAGAAATAAAATTTATAAGTCACAGTTTGTCAGGCTTTGCGGGAGGTTTTAAACTACAGTTAGGATTTCCAATAAAAATAGGGACTTTCCTGACTTACTAAGCGAAGCGAAGGAAGTAGTCCCAATTGATTAACAATAAAAATGATTTTTTAAAAGTATAACAATGTCAAAATTAAACGATAAACAATTTAAAACCAAAGGCTCACTTTGGCCGTTCCTGCGGA
>CAZQYL010000066.1:6080-10698 GCA_964597425.1 uncultured Ignavibacteriales bacterium
AAATTAAACGATAAACAATTTAAAACCAAAGGCTCACTTTGGCCGTTCCTGCGGAGACTCTTGAAGTACAGTTTCCGCTATCCCAAATGGGTTGCGGGCTTTTCGGGATTCGTACTGCTTGTAGCGCTTGTTGAAGCGGTTTACCCGCTTGTATGGCTTAGCCTGCTTGATAAGGTCATAGTGCCAGCAGTTGAGCATTACAGAACAACGGGCGTGTTACTGCCAATTGATTCAGACCAAATAAGGAATTACGGCCTTATATTCCTTGGACTCGGCATAACGCTTTCAATTGGTGTGTTCTGCTTCATCAACTTTGCAGGCAGAATACAGGAATACGTTATGTATGATATCCGCCAGGAGCTTTTTATAAAACTGCAGGAATTATCATTTTCATTCTTCGATAAATCCGCGGTAGGCTGGCTGCTCTCAAGAATATCAAGTGATACAGCAAAAGTGACAGAACTTATTTCATGGTCAATGATAGAAGTTGTTTGGGGCGGCGGAATGATAATCTTCTGCGTAACAGCAATGTTCATTTATAATTGGAAGCTTGCGCTGATAGTAACATTGACGATACCTGTGCTTACGCTGATATCTTTCAAGCTTAGAATGCTGATATTAAAGTACTCCCGCGAAGCGAGAAAATATAACAGCGAAATGACTGCAAGGTTCAACGAACATATAAACGGTGTTGAAGTAAATAAAAGCCTTGTTCAGGAAGAGCGCGTAAGTGATGACTTTAAATCACTCAGCGAAAAGATGAAGGTATCATCATATAAAGCGGCTTATTACCAGGCAATATTTATGCCGCTGATAATTTTCGGCGGCTCTGTTGCCGCAGCTTTTGTGATATATTACGGCGGTTCGATGGCAATTGTCATTCCCGCAGCGATAACCGTTGGTACGCTTGCAGCATTTTTTGGTTACGCTACAATGATATTTGAGCCGATCCTTGATATCTCAAGGTTCTATTCACAGGCGCAAAACAGTATATCAGCGGGGGAGAGGATTTTTTCGCTCATAGATACCGAGGCTATGATAACCGATAAACCTGGCGCCGGAAAATATGGCAGGATATACGGTGATATTGTGTTTGAAAATGTTTCCTTTCACTATGATGAAGGTAAATCGGTTTTAAAAGACCTTAACCTGCACATTGAAGAAGGTACATCGGTCGCTCTGGTTGGCGAAACAGGCGGCGGTAAATCAACAATAATAAACCTCATCTGCAGGTTCTATGAACCGACAAGCGGTGTACTTAAGATAGACGGCGTTGATTACAAAGAGATGACCATGCAGAGCTTAAGAAGTCAGCTTGGTGTTGTACTGCAGACACCGCATTTGTTCAGCGGAACTGTAAAGGAAAACATCAGGTACGGCAGGGATGAAGCAAGTGATCTGGAGATAATGAATTCTTTAAGGGTTGTTGGAGCTGAGGATTTTATCGAAAGGCTTGATGAACAGGTTGGAGAAGGCGGTGAGCATCTATCAATGGGTGAAAAGCAATTGATATCATTTGCGCGCGCAGTGCTTGCTGACCCCCGGATATTCATAATGGATGAAGCAACATCATCAGTAGATACAATAACAGAAGCCAATATTCAGCGCGGAATTTCGGGTATCATGGAAGGACGTACTTCAATTGTAATAGCTCACAGGCTTTCTACAATAAAGCATTGTGACAGGATACTTGTAATAAACCGTGGGCGGATTGTTGAAGACGGCAGTCATTACGAACTGATGAAAAAGCAGGGCGTTTACTACAGGCTTTATACAAGACAGCTTAGGGAACAAAGAGAAAAAGAAGTGATAAATGCAGCGTAAAGACCCCACCCCAACCCCTCCCCGAAGGGGAGGGGCATTTGAAAATAATGTGTTGTTAGATACTTACTCAAATGTTGGAAGTTTAAAAAGAAAATTGAAATGAATAATAATAAATTAATAAAATGCTTCGGATGTAAGGCAGTGATCAAAAATATCACGGGACCCAAACATGCCTACATAGGTTCTGATGCAGGCTGCTGGGATATTTTCTGCGGTGTGCTTGCCAAAGAATACACGGAATATAATGAGCTTTGGCAGACGCACAGGCTTACTGTGGATACATACGCTGCACAGCATCCGGGAAACCCGGGCAGGAAAGAAATTCAGTCGGTGTTTATACATTTAACAAGGCTGTATTTACAGCTTGAACGTGGTTTGAACGGCAAGCATGCTAATGATGAAATGCTCAAAATTTCAAAATTCAAAGAGCAGTATGTGTGGCTGGATCCGGTACCTGATTTTGTGGGTAGCTTAAATATCACATATGTAGCAGCAGCAAAAAACCTTGATGAGCACAAACATTCAGTGGAAAAATGGGCGCGCAGTGTGTGGAATGCATGGGAAAAACATCACGATACAATTAAATATTTTGTAGAACATAATAATTTACTTGGAAAAAATATTCCCGGTATAAACAGAAAGGAATCAGCTTATGGAAAATGAATATTACTATAACGAAACCGTAACAAGGTTTTATGATGCGGTTTATGATAATTTCCCGAATCTATTATCGGGCGCTGATTTCTATCTTGATGAAATAAAGAAAACCGAAGGCAAGGTGCTTGAAGCAGGGGTTGGTACCGGAAGGATATTCATTCCCGCATTCAATAGCGGTGCAGATATTTACGGTATTGATTACAGCGAAAATATGCTTCTGAGGCTGAAGGAAAAACTCCCCAAGAAGGAACATCACAGGGTGTGGCTTGATGATATCAGGAAATTTGATACAGGTGAGTCATTCAGCCTGGTAATTTCTCCTTTCAGGGTGTTTCAGCACCTTTTGACAATTGATGACCAGCTTGGAGCGCTGAATTCAATTTACAATGTACTCGAGCCCGGCGGGAGGCTGATATTTGATGTGTTTAACCCTGATCTTAAACGGCTTACCACCCCGGTGGAAAATGTATTGGAGCATGACGGTGAGTACCTGCCGGGGCATAAATTGCAGCGGTACGCTTCAGTCAGTTATGATAATATCATTCAGCAAATGGATATAAAATTCAAGTTCATCTGGGAAGAAGGCGGCCTGGAAAAAACCGATACGTTTTCAACACCGCTCAGGTATTATTTCAGGTATGAGCTTGAAAATCTGGTTGGGCGTACAAAATTTACAATTGAAAATATTTACGGTAATTTTAACCGTGAAGCATTAAGCAGCAAATCAAGTGACCAGATATTGGTTCTGAAAAAATAATGATTAAAGTCATACCGCGTGAAAATTTTGATGATATCTTATGGGATAAATACTTTCGTTTATCCCGTGATATCATTAAGAAACATTATCCCGAAGGATACGATCCTCATCATAAATTCTTAGAGTTTAAAGAATTTATCATGAATCTATCTAAAAACGATGAGTCTTTTAATGATTTTCTCATTTTAAATTGCGGTACGGCATCAGCATGGTTTGATAGTTCTGTATGGGAGGATGTTCACTATGCTGGATTTGATTATCTTTCTGATGATGTAAATGAAAATGTTTTAAACGCCGCTTTTGAAAAGCTTTATGAGATAAATACTGATTTAAAATGCTCTCACACAGAGCTGGTTACATACAGAGAAAAATTGATAAATTACCTGAAGAGTATTGATACGCCTGTGATCGAAGATATCCATTTATCAAGGCTCATACGTGAGAATATGGATGCTTCACTTTATAAAGAGATTATCGAAAACAGTGATTTAAAAAGATGGAATACCAAATGTTTAAATGAAATTCCCGGAGAAATCATTACCGAATTTGTTAAAAGTATAAACAAATGTTTTGAAGACAGAGACAGCTTAAACAAAGATTATCATCACTATCCGCCATTAACTTCTGAGGAGTGGTATAAAGATAAGCAGAATCTAAAATCTCTGGGAACGAATCTGGAATTTTTGATCTTATTTGATGATAACAATAAGATTGCAGGATTTTGCTGGGTATGTATAGATTCATACAGGAAAAATACTGTAAGACATAATGGAGGTTTTACAGCGGTAAACCCGGGCTACAGAGGAAAAGGAATTGCAAAATACCTGAAAGCTAAAATGTATTTAAAATTACTTGAAGAGAACAAAGATTTTAAATATGTTACTACCGATACAATGCCATGGAATAAATACATGTATAAAATAAATGAAGAATTTGGATTTAAGACATACAAAAGGGGCTGCAGTTTTAAACTTAACACTGATTTTTTTAGAAGTTATCTGAATAAATGAAAATTGAATTAAAAGAAGTAACCGCTGAGAATTTCAACAGAATTTCAAAGCTTAAAGTTAAAGAAAACCAGCAGAATTTTGTTGCGCCTAATGCATATTCCGTTGCGCAGTCAAAATTTTACCCCTCATGGGTATGCCTTGCCGCATATGCCGGTGAGGTACCTGTTGGATTTACGATGTACGGCATTGAAGAGGAAGATAACAGCCTCTGGATAATCAGAATGATGATAGATGAAGAATTCCAGGGAAAAGGATATGGCAGGGAAACACTACAGGCAGTAGTTGAATATATAAAAAGCAGGAATTATGTAAAGGAAATATTCCTTAGTTTTGTGCCCGGTAATGATACAGCCAAAAAGCTGTATGAATC
>CAZQYL010000067.1:0-2657 GCA_964597425.1 uncultured Ignavibacteriales bacterium
TTGTAAATCAATTATTTACAACAGCTATCAAGGGAATCTTAAGAAAAATAAATTATTTATATAAGTACAATTTCATCGTTAAACCCAAAATGGGAAAAGTTGTACGCCAGAAGCTTGCGGGATTTACCATCACCGTACGCCCAACTGTTTTTAACCCGGCAGATTTCATTTCAAGTAAAGTGTTCATTTCATATATCAAAACTCTTGATCTGTCCGGAAAACATATACTCGATATGGGCTCGGGCTCCGGGATCGTCAGTATCATTGCTGCATCAAGAGGCGCTGAATGCATTGCGGCAGATATCAACCCCGTAGCAGTACGCTGTATCACAGAAAACGCTTTGCAGAACAATTTTTCAGGGAAGATCACAGCAATTGAATCAGACCTTTTTGAATCATTGCGGAATACTTACCCGGCAAAGTATGATATAATTTTCTTCAATCCGCCATATTATAAAGGCAACCCGAACAATAATTTTGAACGGGCCTTCAAAGGGGGACCCAATCTTGAAGTAATTGACCGCTTCCTGGAGGATTCGAAAAATTTTCTCGTGCACTCAGGCAGGCTTTGCCTGCTGGTATCATCTGATATGGATCTGGATGACCTGTATAACCGCATAAGATCAGCCGGTTATGATTACATGATTTTACAAACCAATAAAAAGACTTTTGAAACGTTTTATATAATAGATGCAGTTATAAGATAGTGTAAACACAATTATGGGGAATATTTAACAATTTATGGGATGGAGTATTTTTTTGTTCATAGCGATCTTTTTATCACTGCAAGCTCTTGTATATTACACGTTTATAAGGTATTGGAAAACCACACGTTTTTATAAGCCCTCGCACAGGTGGTGGTCTCTAGCTCCCTTTTTACTGTTTAATCTATCGTTTCTGACTGTTTCGCTTATCTGGGGCAGAAAATTTTCGCCCCCGGAATGGTTCAAAATTATCGGCTTGTATCCATTCTATGTATGGATGGCTGCAACATTTTTCATTTCAGTTTGGCTGCTGCTTGGTAAAGTATTAAAGCTTCCGTTCCAGATACCTATATGGATAGCTAAAATATTCAAACCGCTTCGCCAAAAGATAAATTCAGCAAAGGAAAAAAAGGTTGTTAAAACTGTTGATCTTTCGCGAAGAAAATTCGTTCGCTACGCTACTATGGGAATTTCAACATATGCGTTCGCGGGTGCAACTTACGGAATGCTTAAGCATGACTCCTACGAAATTGATCATAAAAATATTACAATAGAAAACCTGCCGCCGGAATTACGCGGAACAACTATCACCCTTTTAAGCGATATTCACGCGGGTCAGTATATGAATGAAAAGGAAATGCGCGAGTACGCCGATGTTATCAATTCGCTTGAAAGCGATATTGTATGTATACCCGGTGACTTTGTGAATTTTGAATCAAAGGATGTTCACATGCTTACAGCCGCATTCAGGGATATCAAAGCTAAGCATGGTATTTACGGCTCACTTGGCAATCACGATTTTTTCCAGGATGCTGATTATGTTGCCAAGGCTATAAATAACGAATCACCCATTCAGGTACTCCGCAATGAACACCGTGTGATTAATATTAAGGGTAAAGAGCTTTACATGCTCGGTATCGATGATACGCATTCTTCCGGTGCGAAAATGCAGGAAGTTCTTAAATATTACGGCGCGATGGATGAATACCTGATGAACAATGACCCGAAGTTCAAAAACTCTCCAAAGATTTTGTTATGCCATAAGCCATACGGATTTGATACACTGGCAACCAAAGAAATTGACCTTGTTCTCTCCGGTCACACACACGGCGGACAGGTTGTTCCCATAAAATTCGGCACATTCAATTTATCTTTTGCGGCAACCGTAAGTAAGTATATTGAAGGTATTTACAAAATAGGGAAATCAAACATGTACGTAAGCCGCGGCATTGGTTCAGTGGGTCTTCCTATCCGCATCAACTGTCCCCCCGAGATCACAAAAATTACTCTCGTGTAACAACGACAATTGTCATTATATTCAACTTTTTGTAGTCGTTTGCTTATGAAAACCTAGCGATAACTAACGGTATGTTTGTTCATTTAATCGCTGCTTTGGTTAACCAATAAACCTTTGTTTTTACATATTTTTAACGTTGAATTTTCAATAGCGTTGATGTAGATTGCTTTTTTCCGAATTAACTTATTAACAACCATGAGAAAAAAACTTTCTACTACTATTGCTTTAGTTTTAATTTCAATTTTGGTGCTTGCCTTCTATCCATTGACAAACGGCCCGGAAAGCGGCGTTGATTCACCGGGTTATGAAAAAGCAAAACAGGATTACCACAATTTATTGCTTAAATACAAAGAGGATCTTGCCCTTGGCAAAAATGTTAATCCGCCTGTTGACCCGGCCGGATACTTCACAACTGATGTAAACGGAAATTTGAGTTTGGCAAATTCTCAGACGGGCGAATTAAAAAAAATACAGCCCTTTGTAGAACAGGATGTTGTTAACACGTATGCGTTCACACAATCAACACAAACTTACACTTCTATAAATGTAACAGGTACACTTGTTGCAGGAAGTTCAAATTGTGATGATGCAACATACGGCACTTTCCCTATAGGCTTCACTTTTACTTATAACGGAACCCCGCAGACTACCTTTGG
>CAZQYL010000067.1:2757-10653 GCA_964597425.1 uncultured Ignavibacteriales bacterium
ATAAAGCTTTACGAAACATCAAATGCCGTTCAGCTGGTTTATCAGACGGGCTCTCCAGTTTCTTCAGATGTATTCCAGGTTGGTATTAACGGAAGCCCGAATACGGATTTCGCAAACAGGACAACAACAACCAACTGGTCCGCAACAACCGCAGGCGGAACTAACTCTGCAACGTGTTCATTTTCACCGACAATTTTCCCCGCTTCAGGGTTAACATTCCAGTGGGCACCGCCTGCACCGCCTCCAACTCCGGTTCAGGTAAGACCCGTATACGGATCTGTAGGCAGACCGCAGAACGATACTATTCAGTGGAATGCTTCATCGGGTGCAACAAACTATAATTTACAGCTTGCAACTGATACAACATTTGCAACACTGCTTTACAGCGATACAACATTAACCGGAACACAATATACAATCGGCACATTATCTCCGTTAGCTACATACTGGTGGAGAGTTCGCGCCAAGAATGCAGTTGGCTGGAGCGCTTTTTCACCCGGATGGAAATTTAAGATCATGGGTCCGGCAACAGTTCCGGTTCTGCTTACACCTGCTAATAATGCTGTGAACCAGCCTGTTGCATTAAGCTGTTTCTGGAGAAAAGCTGTTGACCAGACAGCCAGACCGCTTCCTCTTCATATAATTTCTCCGGAAGGTGAATACTATCCTGATGCCGTTTCAAACTACTGGTTTGAAATTTACGCCGATACGGCAGCAGCTCCAATAGTAAGAGACTCAACTCTAACAGATACAACCCGCGCGCTGACAGGATTAACAAACAACACAAATTACTGGTGGCGGGTAAAAGCAAAAAATAATCTCGGATGGGGTACGTTCTCTGCTTACTTCAAATTCACTACTGTAGTTGCCATACCGGCTGCGCCGAGCAATATTTACCCCGCAAACGGCTCAACGGGTATTATTCCTTCAACTCTCATTGACTGGAGCCTGGTATCTGGCGCAGCAACATACAAACTGCAGGTTTCAACTGATTCAACTTTTGCCACAGCACAGCTTGATACTACGGTAAGCACCGATAGCGTTAGAATTCCTGTTGGCAGACTGCTGAACAATACAAGATATTACTGGCATGTAAGGTCACAGAATGCAGGCGGAAACAGTGCGTACAGTCCGCTGTGGAACTTCACAACATCATTGGTAAGCGTTGTTAATACCGGGGAAACTCCGAAAGTCTTCAGGTTGTACCATGCTTATCCAAATCCGTTTAACCCTGCAGCTACAATTAAATTCGATATACCTGTAAGCTCAGCGGTTAACATTGAAATATTTAATTCAATTGGCCAGTCAGTAACTACGCTGGTCAATTCAGATATGGAAGCGGGCTCATACTCGGTAATTTGGGATGCAGCCGGCTCTTCAAGCGGTGTATATTTCTACAGACTCACCGCTGGAAGCTACACAGAAATACACAAAATGGTTCTGCTTAAATAGTCATTTTATAAAATGTGTTGAAACGCCGGTTAACAGCCGGCGTTTTTTATTTCCACAGCATTTACCCGCATTTATTAATATTTTTGCAGATGAAAAAGATATTGATTCTCCTGATGCTTTTATCACCCATCCTGTACTCACAGCAATCCGCCATTGTTACATATAATTTTTATTCAAACGGCTCGCCGGCGGGTACCCCGCCTTTAATGCTTGAAGCATCACAGGTGATTTCCAAATACATCAATGCTTCAGGTGAAACATTCTATATCGATCACCCTTCACAAAAAACATACCAAACCACAACACTAAAAAGCGGCGAGGTTATCACCGATGAAGAGAGTATCAGCAATTACCCGGTACCTGAACTCTCAGGCGATACTATGACAATTCTCGGCTACCTGTGCAAAAAGGCGCACGTTGTTATTCGCTCTAATCATATTGATATATGGTACACTGCGCAAACGGAATTCAAAGGAACACCATCTGTTAATATTGGTCCGGCACTTGGGCTTGTGCTTAAAATTGTGCGCAACGGAAATTTTGAAATCATCGCTGAGGATCTTGCGCTGAGCACCAAAACGATAACCCTGCCCTATTCATTGGGTAAAATTGTTGAGCTGCCTTATTACAGGTACCTTGTAACAGCACAGAACTACACTACTGTCAACGTTTTCCAGAATGAAAAAATAAACTACGGCGATAAGCCTGTAAACCTGCTTACTAACTCACCTGATATCACTTACCGCTTTTCCGAAGGTACTGTAATATTACGGAAAGTTAAGCTGCCTGAAAATATGGGCGCTCACTCCGTTGTAGCAGAGCTCACAGAACGCTCCGCCGGTGATGCATATGACAGGACAGGGTCATTGTTCATTATTCCCGATATCACAAAGGATACTTCCCTCACATTTATTGATGCATTCATAAACGGCATAAAGGCTCTGCCTTTATATGAAACGAAGAATAAAAAAGATTACCGCGGATTTACTTTGACTGATAAGTACACTCCCCCAATTGAACTCATGCGTTTTATCACACCGTTTGGTATCGGTCACTACAACAGCCAGGTACAGGTTTACGGAGTGGAGTGGGAAGACTCCGTTACATACAAACAGGATATTACAAACCTGCTGCCTGCCCTCGAGGGTGAAGTATGGTTCGGCGTGTTCATTGGCTGCTATGATAAAGGCGGACATGAAGTGAGTTTGCGACTGAAATATTACCCTGATGATATCCCACAGGAGGTACAGCCGGTACAGAAAGCGTTTGTTCAGCCATTATTATTTACAGCAAATATTATGGAGGCAAGTTCACAGGAATACTCAACCCTTTTTGAAACCGATACGCTTACCGTTGATGTTGATATTCCCGAAGGGATCAAGGAGCTTACTTTAAGATACATTTCAACCGGACACGGCGGCTGGGGAGGCGGTGATGAGTTCAATAAAAAAATGAATTACATTTTTGCAGATGGTAAACCCGTGTACAGCTTTATCCCCTGGCGTGATGATTGCGGTATGTACAGAGAGTATAATCCCGCTTCGGGGAATTTCCCCAACGGTATGTCATCAAGTGATTTCAGCCGCTCGGGCTGGTGCCCGGGCTCAACATCGCTTCCTGTTGATATTCCGTTAAACTTAAAGCCCGGCAGGCATACAATTTCCGTTTATATTCCTTTAGGTAAACCCGAAGGTACAAGTTTCAGTGCATGGAATGTATCAGCCGTGCTTATCGGTAAGTATTGAATATCCCATGTTCAATCCCCCTTATAAAGGAGGAAAAGAGAACACAACGAAGTTGTGTTCGAAGTAGGGGTAATAATGAAAAATTATTCTTCATACATTGATAAAATCATTTATATTATTATTTATTTGTTTTACAACTCTCTACGCCCAAAATCCGCGCACGAAATACAGTCAATTGAGCGATACCATACCTCAAAGCAGCCTCTCATCGTCGCAGGCTGATTCCATTTTCAATTTCATTGTATCAAACAAACACCTTATCGATCTTGATGACTGCAACATCTGCAAATCGCGCGCGCATATAATTTCACGGGCCATAGAAAAATACTTCCCCGCAGTAATTCCCGCTAAAGTGTGGCTGGTTGCGGATTGCAAAAGAAGCTCCATGACCGAATATTACAAATACAAACCGGCGGTGTTACTGCAATCACAGGGGAATTGCACAAACTGGGCTTATCATGTTGCACCTGTTATCATTACCGCAAATGATACTATTGTAATCGATCCATCAACTCAAACCAAACCGGTAAGTTTAAGCAAATGGGCGGGTGATATAATTCCCAACAATGGCGCGGGATTTTTGATAATAAAAAATAAACAGTATTACATCTACCCGCAAAACAAAGATGGCCTGTTTCTTGATAGCGTGCAGAACTGGAACTTTAACAATAATAATGCGACAGATGATAAATATCTCCGTTCGGTAGATGAAACGCTGCAGGCAAAGCACAGGCTGTATGAACCATGGAAGTTCAATTACTACATATTGGAATTAATGAAACTGCTTGAGTGAAAACTAGTTTATTACAGATCCCCTCCTTTCAAGAAATCACGTAGTGATTTCGAAGTCCCGCTGAAAGCGGGATTAAGTCGCAGACTTGGCTTTGACAGTTAGCGCAATACGCAGAAATTGAGAAAATTACCCCCTCTCAATCTCCCCCTGTTAGGGGGAGAAGAGAAGACAACAAAGTTGAGTTTTGCAGAGGAGGTGTCTTTTGATAATAGTTTTTAGTTTTCCCTCGAAGGGAGTCCCCCGGGACAAACCGGAGTTTGTTTGCAAAACTCCTTCGGAGGGATACAGGGAAAACAGATTTTAAAAATTCATTTATTATGATCATCACATCCAAAATACTATCATCACACACAGAGCTCACTCACGGCATCTCAACACGATTTGCAGATGAGCCGCCATTTTACAACAATCTAAGCAAACACGTTGGCGATGAACCTGAAACAATTTCCAAAAACCGCGCGCGGTTTTTCGGGTCGCTGGGTATCGCCGAAGCATCACTTGTCCACGCAAACCAGGTGCACAGCGATGGTGTATCAATTGTAACAAAACCCGGGCTGTACCCCAATACCGATGGGCTTATAACTTCACTGAAAGGGCTGAATCTAGTTATATCAGTTGCTGACTGTATGCCGGTAATGATATATGATCAATCAAACCACGTTATTGCGAACATTCACTCCGGCTGGCGCGGTACACAGAAAAATATTGTTGGTAAAACAATTTCTATAATGAAAACTGATTTCAACTCAAAACCAGCCGAGCTGATTGTATTTATGGGTCCCGCGATCAGCAAACCTAATTTTGAAGTTGATAAAGATGTTGCTGATATGTTCCCCGCGGAATATGTTTCACCAAAACCAAACAGCGAAGGAAAATTTATTGTTGATACCGGCAAAATGGTTTTAGCAAGCCTGCTTTCTGCCGGCGTGCAGGCAAAAAATATTGAGCAATTCCCCGGCTGCACTTATGATACGCCGAATCTTCACTCCTACCGCAGGGATAAATCCGGCTCGGGCAGAATGTTCGCTGTATTGGGAATGAAAGAGTAAATCCATACCGGCAAGTATCAGCGCAAGGAAAGTCAAAAATAATAAAATTTGATTTAGAGCTATATTTTTTCGGAATTTATGATTAGATTTAAACTGTAAGCTTCACAATTCTTTCTACGGAGGTTAATTTGAAAAAGCTCTCTTGCTTTACAGCCTTTCTCGTAACAACATTTTTTATTTTATTTTTACAAACAGCACTCTCACAGCAAAGCAGGGTTTCAGAAGAAACAACCGCGAACCTGCACCCGGATTTTTATATCTCCTCGCCAGACTATTATTTTTTACCCGGAGAGCCTGTCCCGATAACTATCAGCTCAACCTCAATCAATGTTCCGGCGGAATTCACTATACGGGTTTACCGTATCAGTGACCCCGAGCTGTTCTTAACAAAACAAAATAATGTAAGGCAGTTTTCGGTAATTGGCGCAGATAGCGCTAATCTTACGGGACTACTTGAAGAAACGTATTCGGTTAAACATGTACTCTTGCCCAAACGCATAAAAAATACAAATAACCTTTGGATAAACCGTGAAATTACGTTTACCCCCAAAAGAAGCGGCGCATATTTGGTTCGCGTAACACACAAGAATAAAATTGCGACAACAGGATTATTTGTAACATCAATTTCAATATTAACCCGCTATACCCCGGGCTCTGTTCTTAACTTTACATGTGAAAGGAAAACAGGCGCGCCGGTTGATAGTGTAAAACACAGCCTGTACTTAAACTCTCAAAAAGCAGGTGAACAGTTTTCACCTTACAGCGCGCAGAATTATTATTTTACCGATAGTGATAAAGAACTGTTTTACCGTTACGGTTATGTAGTTCCGATTATTATCTCACAAAAAAATGATGAGGTCGCTGTATCTGATCCTAATTATTATTTCTACGGCAAACCGCAGCCATTCAGCGCGCTTATTGTTACAAGTCAGCCGGTTTACAGACCGCCGGGAAAAGTTGATTTCAAGATATCGCTACGCGAAATGACGGGCTCAGGTTACGCAGTATTTGCATCAAGAAATGCCGTGATAAGGATAACCGACCCTAAAGGCTCCGCCGTATACAGGAAATACATAACTACCGATAAATTCGGCGGTTTTTCCGATAGTATTTTCATTGATAAAGAAGCGCCTCTTGGAAATTACAATATAACAGTTAATATAACCGAAGGCGGCGACTCAGCAGATGAAAATAAAATGATATATCAGAGCTTTGCCCAAACCTTTGGCGTTGAAGAGTACAAAAAACCTGAATATAAAGTAGAAGTAAAAACCGATAAGAAGCAGTACTCGGGCGGCGAAAAAATAGAAATTGATATCCAGTCAGATTACTATTTCGGCTCACCGGTGCCCGATGCTGAGGTAACTTACGATGTTTTTAAAAAACCTCTACATAAACCCTGGTGGTATTACAGCGAATACAGCTGGTTCTACAGGGATTATTACAGTACTGTTGGAACTGAAAATAATTATGATAACTCTCAATACATATTTTCCGAAAAAGGGAAACTGGATGAGAACGGTCACTTAAAAGTAACGTATCAAATTGATGAGGATTTCAACGAGGGCACCAAGAAGAATCCCTATGAAACTGATTACATTTATATAGTGAACGTACATGTTACTGATAAATCCCGGGCAAATATCACCGCTTCAACGGATGTAAATGTTACCCGTTCAGATTATTTTATAAACGCGCATGCTGATAGGTCCATCACCCGTCCAGGAGAAATGATAGGGCTCACTGTTAACGCGCGTGATTTTTCTGATAAGCCCGTTGAGGCGAATTATTCAGTATCCGTTTACCGCGTGGTTTACGAAAAGAAAGTTATGTTAAAAAACTACCTTACAACTCTTTCGGGTAAAACATCTTATATGGGCGATGATGTGCTCTACATTCCAACTGAACCTGAAGGTTACTACGAAATTGAAGTGACTTCGTTTGATTCAAAGAATACAAAGCTTACGGCTATGACTGGTTGTTTTGTATCCGCGGGAAAAATGAGCTGGTGGGAGCGCGATGAGCGCATTCTGAACATTCTCCCCGAAAAGGAAACATACTTCCCCGGTGATACAGCGGTGATATTTGTTGAAACACCGCACGATACCGATATTACACTCCTTATAGACGCATGCAACAAAAGCGTTGTGTATTACAGCGTTCAGCAGATCTCCGGCGGAGCGGCTTATTTAAAGATACCCGTTGGCGATAACTCCGCCCCGAATATTTACATTCACGTTTCATATATAAAAAACGGTATCCTGTACACAAATTCAAAGCCTGTTGCGGTCATTCCGCGAAATAAATTCCTCGATGTGCAGATAACTTCGGATAAGACTATATACAAGCCGCAGGAAGAAGGCGAGATAACTGTTACTGTTAAGAATTCACTCGGTATGCCGGTTAAGAATTCCGAGATAACTCTTGGCATAATTGATGAAAGCGTTTACGCAATTGCTCCTGATAATATCAAAGATATTCGCGGCATCTTTTATGCCCCTGTAGCCCAGGTAACTTCGCTCAACTACAACAGAAAGCATAAGCTCGGATTTCAATACTATTCCGCTTTTCCCGGACTGTTTGAAATGTACAATCCGCGCTCAGGTGATAATAAAATGTCGTTTGTAAGCACAGAGATATACAGTGAAATGGGCGCAAAATTTTACAATGCGGGAATATTGATAAACGGAAAATACCTTGCGGGATATACCAACAACGAAGGTAAACTTAACTTCTCGCTGCCTGAAGGCGAGTACGATGTTTCTGTGATTTACCAGAACAGAGTGCTTGAAGGCGTTTATAAACTAAAGTTCACGCAGTCGGGACCCAACCTGCTTCAGCTTAAGATAACTACAGA
>CAZQYL010000068.1:0-10580 GCA_964597425.1 uncultured Ignavibacteriales bacterium
AATGGTGCTGGTTAAATAGCGCAGTTTCTTGGCATAAGAATTTTTTTCGTACTCTGATTTTTAAAGAAAGCATTTTAGCCCACGGATCTATCCGTGGGTTTTGTTTTGGTCAATGGATCGCAAAACCGTTTCAACGGTTTCTGTGTAAAATAGATTTGTAAAATCATCCAATGACAGCTTCAAGCTCAATAATTTTTTCCCTAAGCCAGCCTTTGTCCTGAGCCATCATCATATCTCTTTTCCCAAAACATCTTCTGCATATACGAATAGTTTATATAATTTTCTTTGTACGCGGGGTCAATTCTGCTGCCGAATTATTTGAATTCTTTAATTTCTTCCGCTGAAAAGGTCTTTAACAGGCTGGTTAACTTAATTTCTTTCATTTTAACGGATTACCCATGGTCAGAATACGAAGGTAATATTGCTATATTGTTAAAGAAAATCAGCAATATTCATCGTTTTCATGGTCAGAAACACGCATATATTTCTTTGTCTGTGATAAGGTTAAATCATAACTTTGTAAAAAATGATACTTCAGTGAAAAGGTAAAAATTATGAGGAAGTTAATATACAGAATATCTTTCATTTGCCTGCTGCTTACAACAGTGCAGGTTTTTGCGCAGTGGCAATCTGATGTGAGACTCACCAATAATTCTGCGAATTCTCTTGGCGGCAGGGATAAAAGCATTGCAGTGTACGGAAACAACATACATGTGGTGTGGCAGGAACACAGGGATGGAGATGCCGAAGTGTATTATAAACGTTCAACAAACAGCGGAGTCTCGTGGAGTACTGACCAGAGACTCTCTCCCGTTGGTAATTTCTCCGGTGCACCAACACTTGCCCTGTATCAATCAACAATACATATTTTTTGGGTTGACCAGCGGCTTGTACCGGTAGATATTTTTTACATCCGCTCAACCGATAACGGCACAACATGGCAGTCAGAAGTACAGATCACAACTGATATGATGGACTCTCAATACCCCTCTGTTTCGGTTTCAGGAAGCAATGTTTATTTAGCCTGGGAAGATAACCGTCACCTGCCAAACAAGGAGATCTACTTCAGGCGTTCAACAAATTCCGGTGTAAACTGGAGCAGTGAAGTGCGTTTAACCAATGATACTGTGGTTTCAAATGATGTTTCGGTTGCTTCAATAGGACAGAATATACACCTGGCGTGGGTAAGCGGCACAGGCAATTCCGAAATATATTACAGGAACTCCACCAATGGCGGAGTAAACTGGTCAACTGAGCAAAGATTAACAAACGACCCGGCCATTTCATTTTATCCGTGCATTGCCGTAAGCGGACAGAATGTAAATTTATTCTGGAGCGATACGCGTGACGGTAACCCTGAGATCTATTTCAAAAGGTCAACCGATGGCGGCGCTGTGTGGAGCACTGATTCAAGGCTGACGAACGCTGCAGGTAATTCATTATCCTCCAATGCCGTTGTGTTTGGTCAGCTGATCGGGGTTGTATGGAGTGACCTTCGTTTAAATTTCTATAAGGTCTATTATAAAGTAACTACAAACGGCGGGCTGAACTGGAGCAGTGACCTGCTTTTAAGCCCGATGGCTAATACCGGGTATGCCAATAATCCCTGTATTGATATTTCCGATTCTTCGGCACATGTTGTATGGGAGGATACCAGAGATGGCAACCCGGAAATTTATTACAAAAAAAATATTTTCAGTTTCCCCGTTGGAATAACTCCCTTAAATAATGAAATACCATCAGAATTTTCACTTTCGCAAAATTATCCAAACCCCTTCAATCCCGTAACCAATATTAATTTCAGCATTCCACAATCAGGAGTTGTTAAACTTACCGTTTACGATGCGGCGGGAAGGGAAGCCGCTGCGCTGTTTAACGGCAGACTTTCTGCGGGTACATACAATTATGATTTTGACGCTTCACAGCTTACAAGCGGAATATATTTTTATAAACTTGAATCAAATGATTTCAGCCAGACGAAGAAAATGGTGCTGGTTAAATAGCGCAGTTTCTTGGCATAAGAATTTTTTTCGTACTCTAGTTTTTAAGAAAGCATTTTAGCCCACGGATTTATCCGTGGGTTTTGTTTTGGCCCGGGGATTACAAAACCGTTTTAACGGTTTCTGCAAAAAGGTAGATATCAAAATTCAACCCTCGTTGTTGGTCTTGTGACCAACAACATAATTTGAATCATCAAAACATTTAATAGTTGTTGGTGAAAACACCAACAACGGGGAAGTTTAAATAACGCAATGACCCAAAAAATGAATGTAGCATTTTAGCCCACGGATCTATCCGTGGGTTTTGTTTTAGCCCGGGGATTACAAAACCGTTTTAACGGTTTCCTTACAAAATTTTTTTGTAAAATCATCCTATGACTGCTTCAAGCTCTGCAATTTTTTCCCTAAGCCAGCCCTTGCCCTGTATTTCAGTATCGGAATTGATTTCATTCTTCAGGCTTTCCAGTTCTCCCGCGCCAGCCGCTTTTATCTTCGCAAGTTTTTTCATGATCTTCAAAAAACGCAATATTACATCAATTTTATGCCGGGAATAATTCTTCATAGCGGAAAAGTATTTTTTGGCGGCATCCAGCAGGCTGAGGAGTTCTTCGGTATAGCCGGCCTCATAGTACAACTGTATCAGCAGTATCTTCGCGTTTATCCGTATTAAGCTATGATCATAATTTACCATAGAGTGATACTTAAGCGCTTCCTCGAATTTTTTTTCCAAAAACATCTTCTGCATGAATGTGTAACTAATGAAGCTTTCTTTATGAGCCGGGTCAATTCTGCTGCCGAAGTTTTCAACCAGTTTATCTAAATATTCTGTATCCCGGTTATTTGTAAATGATGAAAGCAGGCTTACGTACAGCGGAAGATAAGTGTAGAGCTCTTCACTGAAGGCGTATGAATTTTCATCAACCTTTATTTTGTTCAGTTCATAAAGCTCCGCGTTAAAAAACACCGGGTCATATTTCCTGCTAATTGCGCATATCGATGCCATGATGATAAAGGTGTTGAACTTCGCGCTCCACTCCATGTTGGGCCGGTTGGTACTAAATACTTCTTTGTACGCATTGTAGCTCTCTATTCCGGGCTTCATCAGCGCGTTTAACTCACGGTATTTAAGCTCCAGCACTCCGCTGTATTTATTCCCCGAGTCCTTTAGCATCCCTATTATACCTTCAATATCAATAAATTCTGAGGCTTTGTAAGCAAGACTCTTTTCTATATCCATATTCATTTCATAACATACCAGCGCTATATCTTCAATGCTCAGTATAAATTTAAATATCATATCAAGCAGGTTGTAATTTCCCCGCGCAAAGAATTTATCTTTATTGCTGTAGGAATCCCTGTTGCCCAGCAGGTTATCTACTTTTATGACCTCAAGGTCACGGACCGTTTCAAAGTAATGAGTGTCATAAGGTGAATTCAGGGCTATCATAGCTTCCGCTTCTTTTATTTTGCTCTCAAATAACTTGTTAAGATTCCTTTTGCTCAGTTCTTTTGCGTGTACCGCAAGCATTCTGTCACTGTCTTTTTCCAGTCCCTTTTGAAGCAGGAATTTATCCGCAAGCGCCGCCGCTCTTGATAGCTGTTTATCAAACGCTGTAAGATTTATTTTTTCTCCGGGATAAATGGCGTAGTATAAATTCTCTTTGGTAAAACCCGGCTGATCAAAATCAGGATAATACTTCAGCACCTCATTGATCAGCGGCACCGGATTTCTTCCTTCATTAAAATAAGGAGATGCTGCGAATTTTCTGAATTCTTTAATTTCTTCTGCGGATAAGGTCTTTAACAGGCCGGTTAACTTAATTTCTTTCATTTTTTAGCGCTCTATTTATGGTCAGAATACGCAGGCAATATTGCTATATTTTTGCATAAAATCAACAATATTCATCGTTTTCATGGTCAGAAACACGCATATATTTCTTTGTCTGTGGAAAGGTTAAATCATAACTTTGTAAAAAATGATACTTCAGGAAAAGGTAAAAATTATGAAGAAGCTAATATACAGAATATCTTTCATTTGCCTGCTGCTTGTGACAGTACAGGTTTTTGCACAATGGCAAACTGATGTGAGGCTCACTAATAATACTGCGAATACCTTAGCAAGCAGGGATAAAGGCATTGCAGTATACGGAAACAACATTCACGTTGTGTTTCAGGATCACAGGGATGGCGATGGCGAAGTGTATTATATACGTTCAACAAACAGCGGTGTTTCATGGAGCACTGAACAGAGACTTTCTCCCATTGGTAACTTCTCCGTTGCACCCACTATTGCCCTGTACCAGTCAACAATTCATGTTGTTTGGTTTGACCTGCGGCTTCCCACATTTGATATTTTTTATATGCGCTCTACTGATAACGGCACGACATGGCAGCCTGAAGTGCAGCTCACTACGGACTCGTTGGACTCCCAATACCCCGCTTTGTCGGTTTCAGGAAACAATGTATATTTAGCCTGGGATGATAACCGCCACCCGCCAAATACGGAGATCTATTTCAGGCGTTCAACAAATGCCGGCGTAAACTGGAGCAGTGAAATGCGCTTGACCAATGATACAGTTGTTTCAAATGATATTTCGGTTGCTTCCATTGGACAGATTATACATCTGGCTTGGGTAAGCGGCACAGGCAATTCCGAAATATATTACAGGAAATCCACCAATGGCGGGGCAAACTGGTCAACCGAGCAAAGATTAACAAATGACCCGTTTATTTCATTTAACCCGTGTTTTGCCTTAGGCGGACAGAATATTAATTTACTATGGAGTGATTCGCGTGATGGGAACAGTGAGATCTATTTCAAAAAGTCAACCGATGGCGGCGCTGTGTGGAGCACTGATTTAAGACTGACGAACGCCGTAAATAACTCTACGAGCCCGAGTGCCGTGGCATTTGGTCAGATGATCGGGGTTGTTTGGACAGACTTTCGTTTGAATTTTAACAAAATATATTACAAAGCATCAACAAACGGCGGGCAGGACTGGAGCGAGGATCTGTTTATAAGCACGCCATTTAATTTTGGGTATGCCATTTATTCCTCTATCGATATTTCCGATTCCTCGTTACATGTTGTATGGGAGGATGCCAGGCACGGGTCCCCGGAGCTCTATTACAGAAAGAATATACTCGGCTCCCCTGTTGAAGTAACTCCCGTAAATAATGAAATTCCATCAGAATTTTCACTTTCGCAGAATTATCCCAACCCGTTCAATCCCGTAACGAATATTAAATTCAGCACTCCAAAAACGGACTTGGTTAAGCTTACCGTTTATGATGCGGCGGGAAGGGAAACAGCTGCGCTGTTTAACGGAGAGCTTTCAGCCGGGACATATAGTTATGATTTCGATGCATCACAATTAACTTCCGGTATATATTTTTACAGGCTTGAAGCAAATGAATTTACGCAGACAAAGAAAATGGTGCTGATAAAATAGCAAAGCTGCTTTAGAAGTCCGGCTCTGACAGATTAATTAAATAACTAGATCATTTATAATTTCAGGATAAACAAATGAAAAAATTCATTTTTACACTCATCATCTTGTTTTATGCATTTACCGCTGAGGCTCAGTGGGAAAATGAGTATAATCTTACCGGGGGCTCATCATTTCCCTCTTTATCCAGAGGCTGTATGGCCGCAAACGGAAATTATATCAATGTTGTATGGAGTGATTCCCGCGACGGTAATTCTGAGATATATTATAAACGCTCAACTGATTCCGGACAGAACTGGGGTGCCGATACACGCCTTACTAATGATCCCGATCTCTCAGGCTCTCCGACAGTAACAGCCCTGGGAACATTTGTTCATATAACATGGGTAGATTTCAGAAACGGCAACCCGGAAATATATTATAAACATTCAACTGATTACGGGGCAAACTGGGAAGCTGTTCAAAGATTAACAAATGACGCCGCTGCTTCTTTATTCCCGGTTATATCTGCTTCAGGGAATGATCTGCATATTGCCTGGGTTGATGAGCGCAACGGTAATAAAGAAATATACTATAAACTCTCCACAAACAAAGGCGTAAGCTGGGGAGCAGATTTCAGGCTAACCCAGGACCCCCTCGTTTCTGACAATGTAAGCATAGTTTCATCCGGTTCATTTGTGCATACTGCATGGGAGGATACCCGCGACGGTAATTATGAGATATATTATAAACGTTCAACAAATGGCGGCACAAGCTGGGATGCGGTTTCAAGGTTAACAAACAGTACCGAAACTTCACAGTATGCCTCAATTTCCGTGACCGGCACAGTTGTACATATTGTATGGGTAGAGCAGCTGGGCAGCAACTCAGAAATTTATTATATCCGTTCAGTGAACAATGGGGTGAATTGGGATGCCTCAATAAGGTTGACAAATAATTCCGCTATATCGGAATTTCCGGCTGTCTTTTCAGCGGGTTTATATATCCATGCTGTATGGGATGATTTCAGGGATGGTAACCAGGAGATCTATTATAAGCGTTCAACTGATGGCGGAGCGACCTGGAGTAATTCAGTTACACGTTTAACTAATGATCCTGAAGATTCCAAAGTTCCCTCTGTATGTGTTACGGGATCAGCTCTTCATGTTGTATGGTCTGATAAACGACTTGGAAGCCCGGAGCTTTTTTATAGACGTAATTCTACCGGAAACCCTGTTGGAATTACCGGCACCACTTCTGAAATACCATCTAACTATTCTCTATCACAGAATTATCCAAACCCTTTCAACCCTGTTACAAATATTAATTTCAGTTTACCAAAAACAGGTAATGTTACGCTTAAAGTTATTGATATCTCGGGAAGGGTTGTTTCTGAATTGTTCAATGGCAGCCTCTCTGCAGGCGCATATAATTATGATTTCGATGCATCACAATTAGCCAGTGGAATATATTTCTACAAACTCGAAGCTAATGATTTTAACCAGACAAAGAAAATGGTACTTGTGAAGTAATGAAGATCTTGATATGACCCCGGGTCTTATTTTTGTTATTAATTTTAAATCTTTTCTGAATCAAGTAGTTCCTCAAATTTTCTTTTTAACCAGCCGGAAAGCTCTACTGCCTTTTCGGCTGTTAATTTTTTCAGGGTAAGCTCAATATCACGCTTGTTGCCGGTGGTTTTGCGGCGAATAAGCTCTGAGGCGTATTTAAGAAAATTAAGCTGACGTTCACGGAATATTTTAGCAAGATCTTTGGTGTTTACAACATACTGCCTTGTGGTATCAAGCACAGAAAAGGCGTGTTCATAATCTCCCAGTTCATAATATATCCTGAATGTCAGCGTCTTACTGTCTATTTTGTGAAGCGGGTAATCATAATTTACACGGTTAATATAGCCAAGAGCTTTGTTGTGTTCTTTCCTTAAGAAATACAGATTTGCATACGCATGATTTGTCATACTTTCCTTCAGCTTTTCCGGAAGCTCAGCAGATGTCCTTGTTATGAATTCTTCCGCCCAGTCCAGTTTTCTAAGCTCAAACGCTACCGATAGGATTGCCCTGAACGCCGCAGCTTCAAGATTTTCATTATCTTTATATTTATATATTCCCTTTCTGAACATAGTATTATACACTTCGAACAATTCATTAGTGCGCTCAATGTTATGATCAGTATTCTCCAGCCTTATCAATGCTGATACAACTACAGAATACAGTATAAACTGTTCGGTTCTGCCGTAGTCATCAAGGTTTTCGGCAAGTAATGTTCTTAAAGCATTTAAGTATTTTGTTTCCTGCGGTTCTTTGTTAATATTATAGACCAGGTAATTTGCGTAGACTGCCGGATAGTATGGGTCGTTGTTCTCTTTCATCTTGTTTACAAGCATTTTGCTGTTTAATGAATCAAAAAAATCAACTACGATGCTGTGGGGGGGTTTTATGTTATATGCGTTCTCGCAGATCTCGCGGATTTCTGAATATTTGTAAGCCGTTATAATTCCGAAAACCAGCGCGGACTCACCTGAAACTGTATAGCCATCCAGCACACCTTTTATATTTCCTGATGATTTTTCATACTCCCCCTTAATGAAATGAAGTTTGTAATTGTTGTAAAGATCAATAGCCCCGGTCTTATTTTTAAGCCGCCTTGCGGCTGCCGCGGAAAAACCGCGCTCAAATTCTTTGTTCAGCTTTCTCCGGCGAAGCTGTTCAAGCAGCAGGTGTTCGCTCACTGAAGTTTCTGCCTCAAGCTCCAGCTGAACAAGGAACAGTTTACACATCCTGTATAGCTCGCTGCTAAGTGTAAGCAGCAGGCTCACAGAGCGCCCGTCTCCGTATTTCTTTCCAGGGTATAGTTCTTCATATATCTTTTCTTTAGAAATATTTTCAGCATTGAAACCCGGATAGTGTTTTTTTAGTATATTATATAACGGATGGCAATGCCGCTCTTTGATAAAATAAGCCGATTTGACGAATTTATCCAGTTTTTTAAACTCCTGTTTATCCAGGGTTTTCAACATCCGTATCAGTTTAGAATTGTGCATATTTCGTGATAAATTATGGTAAAATATACATAAAATTACACAATATAAATGGATTTATTGTAAATAGTCGTGATTAATTAGGAAATGTTTCTTTGTGAAGTACAGCAGCAAAGGTTATTTTGCAGTGTTATAAATTTAAAAAGATGGTAAAGTATAAAATAATTATAGCGGTTCTGGCGGTAGTACTGGCAGAACTGGTTGCGAAGACAGTTTTCAACATCACATTAATGTTTTAGTGTGATATTCAATCAGGCAGCCCTGCCCCCGGGGCTGCATTTTGAAAAGAGTAAATTAAATAAATATTGATATGGAAACAAAAGATTTCAGTACAATTATTGCGGAAGTAAAAGAGCTTCTGAAGTTATCAGAAAAAAAATCGCTTGAGCTGACTGAAGCGAAGGTTAAATTAGAGTTCATGAAGTAAAAGCTGCATTTAAGATTTTTTGCCGGTCCTGTACTAAGGCAGCTTTCATACCATCCGTTGACCAGCCTTTTTGATTTTTCCGTGCATTACAGAAAAAGGAGCTAATCAGCTCCTTTTTTGTTTTTGCCGTAAATTTGTTTTTGCTATTCTATAAACACTTTCAATGTATACTCAGCATTTCCGCGTGTTCCGCCAACAATTATCTTATATTCACCGCTTGAAGGGAGTATACCCTCCCAATTTTTTGCGTCGTCAATCTCACCGGCTCCATCAAGGTAATAACGAGAGCTTCTGTCTTTAATCCGGAATACCGCATTATCTTCAGTCGAGGTGATCACAACAACCATTTTTTGGTTCTTGCCCGCGTTAAGCACATACGAATTTTCTTCGCCTCTTATAACGGATCCGGCAATTGTAGCAGAGCTTTCTCCTTTTTTAAACTTGATTTGTTTTTCGCTTTCCTGCGAACTAACGCCGGCTGTGACTGCAAAAATAAATAGCAGCCCCATAAGAATATTCAGTTTTTTCATTGGATGAAGTTTTTAAAAGTTTTTAAAAAAAGAGACAGTTTTTAAACTGTCTCAAATATTATTATGTTAAATCTCTTCGCGGTTTTGTGAGATAGTTTACCCCACAAACTTTGTTATAATTAAGCTTATTGAAAGCAATACACCGAACATTAAAGTCAGCTGAGCTGTCATTGCGTCAAGCATAGCAATTTTGCCCGTATCTTCGATCTTTACGCCCTTTATCATGTTCATGTTCTTTAACGCTATTGGAAGTGACAAAAATACAAGAAGTGACCATATTGAAAGTACATTAAATACAACAAGCAGCACTACTGTAATATACGCGCCTACTATCAGGAAAACATATTCGCCTTTGGCAAAACCCTCGCCAAATACATTGGCTAATGTCTTGATATTCGCCCGGCGGTCATTAATAATATCGCGCAGGTTGTTTGCATGAAGAATACCCGTTACAAGAAGTCCGAGCGGTATTGAGATCAATGCCGCGGAAAACGAGAACACCCCTGTTAACGCGTAAAGCGTTCCGGTTACAATTGCGGGACCGTACAGCAGGAAAATGAATACATCACCAAGAGCTACATATTTATAACCTATAGGTCTGCCGGTATAAAAGAAACCGCCCACTATACCAAGTATCCCAAGCCAAAGAACCATCATGCCGCGGTCAATAATTATCGGTAAACCAAACAATACTGCAAGACCGAATAATATCATACCGAAACGGAACATTTCTTTCGGGCTTAACAAACCTTCAGGCAGAACCCTTGAGCCGCCCAAAGTATCCTTTGCGTCAACGCCGTGTTTATAATCGTCAACATCACTTATAACATTTGAGCCTGCGTGTAAAAATAACAATGAAATTGCTATGAACGGCATTAAGTACCACGAAGCGCTGCCGCCCTGAAGCAATGCAAGCATTGCGCCAAGCAGGCAGGGAATAAGCGAAGCCGGAAATGAAAATGCCCTTACCGCCTGGAAATAAATTGCTCCTTTTGAAGCCGGTTTAGATGGAGTTTTTGAAGCATTCTGAGCCTCTGACATACTTTGAGTTGAATCCTTTCTATAGAATAGAATGAAATTATTTAGATACAATTATCATCAAAAATAATGATATTTTTCTTAAGGTTAAATTGAAAA
>CAZQYL010000069.1:0-6829 GCA_964597425.1 uncultured Ignavibacteriales bacterium
CAATTGTACCTTCATATATTCCGCTGTTGCCGCCTATCATTACTTCATCTTCAATAATAACGGGTACTGAGTTAATCGGCTCAAGCACTCCCCCTATCTGCGCTGCCGCTGAAAGATGAATTTTCTTCCCCAATTGCGCGCAGGAACCTACTAATGCATGTGAATCAATTAATGAGTTATCGTCAACATATGCGCCAATATTAACGTACATAGGCGGCATACAAATTACACCTTTTCCTATATACGCACCTGTGCGTATGGTTGAGCCTCCCGGTACTATTCTTACGCCATCCGAAAGTTTCATGGGTTTAATGGGCAGGGTATCTTTATCAAAGAATAACATCTGTTTAAATATCGACATATCCTTATTCTTGCCAAGCCTGAAGCCAAGCAGTATGCCTTTTTTGACCCAGGTGCTTGCTTTCCACACGCCGCCGGTTTTTTCAGCGCTTCGCACAGTGCCAGCGTTAAGAAGCTTAACCATTTCCTTAAATGCAGCCATGGCTTTTTTCTTTTCTGCAGGGCTAAGCTCTCCCGCTGAAAAATATTTTTCGATATCCTGCTCTAAACTCATAATAAATTTACCTATTTGTTAGTTTGTAAATTATTCTCTCCCCTCTCCTTTTCCCATATGGACTCCTTTGGAGTAGGAGAGGGGCTGGGGGTGAGGTTTAAACATAATTCTGCAAAATACCGTTAAAATTAACGTATTTCAATTGAAACAACGATACATAAACACCTGTTTAATGCATAATTTGTGAATAATTGTAACTTTAACGCAATTATATTGATTGTTTAATAATGAAACAGTAATTTTATGCAGTAAATTTAAAAAAGCTAAACAACTTAAGGAGTTTATTCAAATGGCAGGCAAATTATCGAGAAGGGATTTCATAAAGCGTTCAGCTGTCGGAGTAATAGCCTCGGGAGCAATGCTTTCTACAATAAATATAGAAGCGTTAACAAGATCAGCAGTTGCGGCAAAAGCTGTGTTCCGCAAGTCAGGCGATGATGTTGTAGTAAAACTTTCTGAAAACGCCGCGCTTACAAAAACAGGCGGAAGCGTTAAGATAAGTGATGAACTTATGCTCATCAGAAGTTCGGAAACAAGTTTCCTTGCGGTAAGAACGATCTGCACTCACAAGGGTTGTGATGTTGAACTTGAAGGTGATAAGTTCGTTTGCCCGTGCCATGGCTCTGAATTCACAATGGACGGCAAGGTTACACAGGGTCCGGCAAAGGATAACTTAAAAACTTTTGAAACGATCTTTGATTCAGATAAGGGAACAGTGACAATTAAGACAAATGAGAACGTAAAAGATCAATAGTCATTTAATTATAATAAACAAAAAGGCTGTATCATATATGATACAGCCTTTTTTGTTTCCTGAAGATCTTGTTTTACTTACCGCCTGTCAGAATACTCTTTACAACATATCCAGCCATCTTTGGATTTTCCTTAAAGCGCCTGATAGAATACTGGTACCAGTGCGTCCCGAACGGAATGTAAATTCTCATCCTGTGGCCATCTTTTACTATCTTATCTCGCATACCTTCTCTGACCCCAAGCAGCATCTGGAATTCATAACGGTCATTGGGTTTTTTAAGCTCTTTAATTAATTTATAAGCGCCATCTATCAGGAACTCATCATGTGTGGCAATGCCTACATAAGAATCTTTTTCCAGCATAAGTTTTAATACTTTCAGATAATTGTCGCGTACTTCCTGTCTTTCCTTGTATGCTATCTCAGCTGGTTCAACATATATTCCTTTGCAAAGCCTGAAGTTAGTTCCTGTTTCGATCAATTTAGCGGCATCATCATAGGTCCTGCGCATGTATGACTGCAGTACAATTCCGCAGTTGCTGTAATCCTTTCTGGCTTCATTGAAAATATGAATTGTATCAGAAGTAACGCTTGAATCTTCCATATCAATCCGCACAAAAATATTATAGCTTTTTGCTTTAGCGAAAATTTCCTTCACGTTACCTAAACAGAAATCTAGATCTATTTTTAGTCCAAGTGAAGTCAGTTTAATTGACTGATTGGAATTAAGTTTATGTTTGTTTATTGCATCAAGCACCAAAAGACATTCATCTTTAGAACGTGTCGCATCTTCTTTGCTGAAAACGTCCTCACCCAGAACATCTATTGTGCCCATTATGCCTTTGGCATTCAGTTTTTTTGATGTTGCCACTGCATGCTCAAGTGTTTCGCCTGCTATGTAACGGTTCGCAAATCTTCTTACGATACTTTTTGGAACGAGCGGCAGGGTTCCTACAACTACTTTATTTATTATACCCATATATTTATTATTGTCTCTGTATTAATATAAAAAGGGAACAGTAAACTGTTCCCCTGAAAAATTTATAATTCACTGATATTTCTTCTGCCTGAAAACCCATCGGGAATTGTGTGCCACCAGTTTATTTCGCCCTCGCCGAATTTCCAGCAAAGGTAAACCTCTTCGCCGTTATTGCGCAGGTGCGGAAAGTCAACAAGCCCTCTGTCAATTCCTTTTACCATCACTCCGTCATCAGTTAATTCCCTTAGAATATCAATAAGCCTCTCCATTTCTTCGGGGAAAGCACCTTTGCCGTTTGGACCCGAACCGCCAAGATACCGGTGAGAGTATACATCATATCCCTTCTGGTCAAGCTTGCGCTTCAGGTTTATCATTTCTTCAATATCACCCTTTATTGTATCAAGCTTATCATTGGCTTCTTCCAGGGTGAAATGTATGCTGTGATGATAATTCATTTATAGATCACTTTACAACTATATTAACAAGCTTATTCTTTACAACAATTTCCTTCACTATCTGTTTGCCTTCAATGTATGTCTTTATCTTCTCATCCTGTTTCATGAGCTCTATCAATTTTTCATCGGATGAATCAGTTTCCGCTTCTATCTTTGATCTTACTTTTCCGTTTATCTGCCCTATAATTGTTACAACATTTTTCTGCACTTTTGCAGGATCAAATTCCGGCCACTTTTCAAATGTGATGGTGCCTTCATTTCCAAGCCTGCTCCAGAGCTCTTCTGCCAAATGCGGGGCAAAAGGTGAAAGCAGTTTTATTAATGTAACAACAAGCTGCATCGGAATTGTTTCATACCTGGAAATTTCATTCACATATATCATAAGCTCGCTTACACAGGTATTGAACCTCATATCCATATCTTCAATATCTTCGGTAACTTTCATTATTGTTTTGTGCATAATCCGCTCAGCGTCGCCTTCGGGTTTTGCCTCAGTGATCTTAGGATTTATCCCGCCATCTTCAGTAACAATAAGCCGCCAGATCTTATTCAGGAAACGGTACACACCTTCAATGCCGTTGGTTGACCATGGCTTTGTTGCTGAAAGCGGTCCGAGGAACATTTCAAACAGTCTTAATGAATCAGCGCCGTAGCCTGATATTACATCATCCGGATTAATAACATTGCCGCGGCTCTTTGACATTTTATTGGAATCTTCGCCCAATATCATTCCCTGGTGATACAGCCTTACAAAAGGCTCGCGGGTTGATACATAACCGAGATCGAAAAGTACCTTATGCCAGAACCTTGCGTAAAGCAGATGCAGTACCGCATGTTCAGCTCCGCCAAGATACAGATTTACGGGCATCCAATATTTTTCGGCTTCTTTGTTCACAAATTCTTTATCGTTGCTGGGGTCAAGAAATCTTAAGTAATACCAGCAGGAACCTGCCCATTGAGGCATTGTATTGGTTTCGCGTTTAGCGGGTTTACCTGTTTCAGGGTCGGTGGTGTTGACCCATTCGCTAATACCAGCTAAAGGACTCTCGCCCGTACCGATTGTTTTGTAATTATCAACTTCAGGAAGCATTACGGGCAAAACATCTTCAGGGAGTAATTTAACTGTACCGTCTTCCAAATGAATAACCGGGAACGGTTCACCCCAGAAACGCTGACGGGAAAACAACCAGTCGCGAAGCTTATACTGAACTGTACCTTTGCCAAATCCTTTGGCTTCAAGCCATTCAATTACTTTTTTCTTAGCTTTTTCAGTTTTGAGTCCGCTGATAAAACCTGAATTTACCGAAATACCTTCGGAAACAAATGCTTCTTTTGTAATATCAATTTCCTCACCATCAACAGGTTTTACTACTTCAAGTATCGGAATATGAAACTTCGTTGCAAACTCCCAGTCACGTTCATCGTGACCCGGAACAGCCATAATTGCGCCCGTGCCGTAACCCATAAGAACATAGTCGCTGATCCAAATGGGTATTTGTTCATCATTCACAGGATTCACAGCATATGCGCCGGTAAACACTCCTGATTTATCTTTTTCAAGCGCCTGTCTTTCAAGATCGCTTTTATGCTTTGCATTTTCTTTATATATATCAACAGCAGTTTTGCACTCAGCGGTAGTGATCTTATCAACCAAAGGATGCTCCGGTGCAAGCACCATGTATGTAGCACCCCAAAGAGTGTCCGGGCGTGTAGTGAAAACTTCAACCCCACCTAAATCCTCCCCGGCGATCTTGAAAGTTACTCTTGCGCCTTCTGATTTTCCTATCCAGTTACGCTGCATTTCTTTTGTGCTCTCGGGCCAGTCAAGCATATCCAGATCAATTAACAATCTTTCGGCGTACTCAGTGATCTTAAGCATCCATTGTTTCATGGGTCTGCGCACAACCGTGTAGCCTTTTTCTATCTGCTCGGGCACTTCTTCGTTTGCAAGTACTGTTCCAAGCTCAGGACACCAGTTCACCGGAATTTCAGCCTGGTAGGCCAGTCCTTTTTTATAAAGCTGCATAAATATCCATTGCGTCCATTTGTAGTACTTCGGGTCAATGGTTGCAATTTCTCTCGACCAGTCAATTGAAAGCCCAATTGACTTGAGCTGACGCTTAAAATTATCTATGCTCTTTTGCGTAGTAATGCGCGGGTGAATTCCGGTTTTAATTGCGAATTGTTCCGCCGGCAGACCAAATGCATCCCAGCCCATCGGGTGAAGTACATTGAATCCTTTCATTCTTTTATAGCGCGCTATAATGTCAGTAGCGGTATAACCTTCCGGGTGACCTACATGCAGTCCGTCACTTGAAGGATACGGAAAGAAATCAAGTACGTAATACTTTGGTTTTGTGTGATCAACATTTGCGGCAAAGGTTTTATTAGTTTCCCAAAAATCCTGCCATTTTTTCTCAATTTCATTAAAATTATACTTCATATCTTACAAAATTACTAATTTACTAAGTTAATTTCAGTAGAATAAATTTTGGCATTTTAGTATTTTATATACAGGACCAGTTTCTCTTAGCTACTACAAACCTTCAAAATTGAATTTTTTTTAAACATTCATATAGCTAAATTTGCAGGCAGTTAAATAACCTGTTTACAGTATATAACTATCCGAAACCATATTTAGAACTTGACTCACAGGCTTAAAGACATAAAACTTATCGTCATTGATATTGACGGGACGCTGGTTGACCAGCACGGAAATGTAGGAGCAAAAACCCTGCAGCTTGCCAAAGAACTGAAAAAACAGAATATATTCTGTACATTGTCCTCAGCCAGGTCATTTCATTATTCAGCTCATATTGCCGATGATCTTGAAATTGATATCCCGTTTGTTACTCTTGATGGTGCTCTGATAAAGGGCAGGAAAGGCGAAGCCATTTACAGGGGAACCCTCAAGGATTCATTTGTACATAAGGCAATTTCACTGGCTGAAGATAATTACGGCAAAATCACAATGTGCGATGAATTCAACCTTTTTGTTACTCCAAACAACGCTGTTGTTAAGGAATACACTAAGCTTTCGGCTCCGATAAAAGAAATTCCCGATTTCACCGGAGTAAAAGATATTCTGGAGATACTCATTTACTGTGAAGATAAGGCCAGTATGAAACATATAAAACACAACTTCGGATTTTTTGAGAAGCTTGGCGTATCTCTAAGTGTTACCAAATCACCCCGCAACGATTATTATTTGCTTACTATAAAGAAAAAACAAAGCAATAAGCTTGAAAGCGTAAAACGTCTTGTAAAACATCTGGGGTTTGATAAAAGAAATGTTGCTGTTATTGGCGACTGGCACAACGATATGCCTCTTTTTGATTTTGGCGCGTATAATATTGCTGTTCAGAATGCAATACCAGAATTGAAGCGCAAAGCTGACTACGTTACAAACTCTACTAATAATGAAGACGCTGTAGGTGAGGTCCTTGAGCTCGTCAAGGCTCATGCGGCAAACTGATTCCGGCAAACTCATCCTTACCATTCCAAATTTTACATCTGTTAATTAGATTTTATTTATGTAAATTTTTTTTGATATTTGTTTTTCAATGGTATCATCATTTCTAACTAATCAATATCACTTCTTCTGGATTATTGAATAAACCAAAATGTATAGGGATCTTAGGCGGCGGGCAATTAGCCAGGATGTCAGCAATGGCTGCAAAGCGTATGGGACTCGATGTTGCTATCCTTGAAAAAGAAGCAGGCTCTCCCGCAGGTCAGCTTACATCAACGGAAATTACCGGTTCTGCTTCAGATAAAAAGCTTCTCAGAAAATTAGCCGCATATTCAGATATTATAACGCTTGAAAATGAATTTATAGACTATCATATTATTGAATATCTGGAATCACTAGGAAAAAAAGTGTTTCCATCTTCAGTAACAATATCTCTGATTCAGGATAAACTGATACAGAAACAAACACTGCGCAGGCATAATATTCCCCTGCCCAAATTCACAGCCGCGGAGCATAAAGCTGATTTTGAACAGATCGTAAAATTTCTGGGTTTACCATTTGTGCTGAAATCCCGGAAGATGGGTTACGACGGTTACGG
>CAZQYL010000069.1:6929-10569 GCA_964597425.1 uncultured Ignavibacteriales bacterium
GAAATGGTAAATCCCGCCGCTGTTATGATAAACCTGCTTGGTAAAACAAACAGGTCAGGAGAGGTAAAGAACTATAAAAACGCTTTGAGTGATAAAGATATTCATCTGCACATTTACGGAAAGAGATCTTCGCGCATCGGCAGAAAAATGGGACACATAACTATTACCGGCAGCAATACTAAAGTAATACTGAAGAAAGCAAAAGCAGCAGAGAAGAAAATTGTGATTTAAATTTAAACTTATTTTTGTCTCTATCCTAAATTGCAGCAAGGACAAATTAAAATTTTACCATGAAAACAAAACCAATTATAGGAATAATCATGGGAAGCGATTCGGACCTTCCCACAATGCAGGAAGCCGCTAATGTTTGTGAAGAATTTGGCGTAGCGTATGAAGTGAAGATAACTTCAGCTCACCGCACACCGCACTATATGGCACAATATGCCGAAGGAGCTCACAAACGCGGTATAAAAATAATTATTGCCGGTGCCGGAGGCGCTGCGCATTTACCGGGTATGGCAGCATCTCACTCACCACTTCCTGTTATTGGGGTACCTATCAGATCAAAGGCACTTGAAGGAATTGATTCACTTCTATCAATTGTTCAAATGCCGGCAGGGATTCCCGTAGCAACCGTTGCCATAGGCAACGCAAAGAACGCCGGCTTACTTGCAATGGAAATTCTTGCAACAAATGATAAATCACTTTTGAGGAAAATTTTATCATATAAGAAAAAGCTTGCTGCGGAATCAATGGCAAAGAATAAAAAGCTTAAAAAACGCTAAAAAATCTAATTTTTAAAACAAACCATACCGAATTTTAAATGCCGTATTTACGGTATTCAAATATAACCTAAAATAGCTAATCTTTGCAATACTTAATTTTTGTTTAATAATTGTGTATCTAATTCAATATATTTGAATTCTTTATAAAATATCAAAGTTTATGAGCAAAATTACAATATATGTTGCAGCATTCTTCATTATGGCAGTTTCAATTGCATTTAACGGCTGCACAAAGAAAACGGAATCAGAGCTTCGCAGAGAAAAGGATTCACTTGAACTGGCTAAGTATGATGAGATAATCCGTGAGCTGATCGATTCCAATTTGATTAAGCAGCGCGATAGCACTGATATTTACGGAACCGGGAATTTTGATTACAGGGATTCTCTTGAATCTTATCACAGAGGTTACAGCATTCCAAGAGACAGCATTTACAAAGTGTGGAATACCCAGGCATTCAAGGAACTAAACGAACTTATCAAAAAGAAACCGGTTAACCCCGGACCATATCTTGACAGGGGAAATCACTTCCAGAATATTAAATTTTACCGCGAGGCGATCTCTGATTACAATGAATATATCAGGCTTACACAGTCAAATCACTCAGCTTATATGAACAGAGGCAATGCATACGAAAGATTTAAGATCTACGATTCAGCAATGGCAGATTATAATATGGTGCTCTATCTTAAACCTGATGATACAATAGCAAATTTTAACAAAGGAAATATTTACGATATTTTAGGAAAGCCTGATTCAGCCGTACTGCAGTATGATACAGTAGTATTCAAGGATCCAAGGCTTGCAAAGGGTTATTACAACAGGGGTACTTCATACCTTGCACAGCGTAAATTCAAAGAAGCGGCACGTGACTGGGAACAGGCAATTCTGCTGAACAGGGCATACGAAACTGAGCTCAGACCAAAGATCAATAAGATACGTCCGCTGATAAGATAAGGTAAAATAAGATAAGCAGAAACATTGTGAGTAGATTTGCACTTAAAAACGGAAACGGATTTAAGTGGGGAAATAAAAAAAGGAATGACTATAACGGTCATTCCTTTTTGTTTATACAATATGGATAATTCTACTCCCTGTAAACAGACCACTTTCCTGTTGTCTTTACATCAAGTATATATGCGGTGGTTTCAGGAATTTCGAGTTCTTTTTTTCCTTTAAAATCCCCGGTTCCTTCAGCCAGCACTGCGAATACAGTTCCGTCATTTTTCAGAAGTGTTATCTTGTACGGACCGGTTCCCTGGTGCATAATATCAAAGGTAGCCGGACCTTTTATAAGGTCATGCATTTGATTTTTATCTCCTTCGAAAATTTCAGCTATCCTGTACTGGTCTTTATTTATACCTGCAGTATCTTTGGGTTGAACCTTATAATTATCAACAAACTTTTTATCTTTATCTTTGCCGCATCCGGTAAATAGAATTGCCAGGATAATTATGGAAAACGCTGTTTTTACGTGATTTTTCATCTTATTTCTAACTTTTTTACGGTATTACACTTGGTTTTTTAATTCTCTAAACTTACTACAATTATTACAAAAATTCAACTTAAATATGCTATATAAATACTTAATTATTGTTTTGATATTATCAGCTCTTATTCTTGGATGCGCAGGAAGAAACCCAGAAGAATCAGCCAAACATTTAAAAGCAGGAATAGAGCTTCAGAATAAGGGCAAACTTGATGACGCGATGAATGAATACAACAAGGCTATTGAAATGGATAAGAAAAATCAAACAGCCTGGTATCACCGCGGAGTTTTAAATGTTTCAAGAAATAATCTGCCGAAAGGAATTGAAGACTTAACAGAAGCAATTGATATAGCCCCGGATTCAGCAAGATTTTACGATGCGCGCGGTTACGTTTATATCACAATGAATGAATACGGCAAAGCAATGGGAGATTATGAAAAGGCAGTTGAAAAGGACCCGAAAAGTGCTGTATACATAAACAGGCGTGGATACGTTTACGCATTACTGAAAGATTATGTTCAGGCTGTTAAGGATTATTCCAAAGCGCTGGAATTAAACCCGAAGTATGAAGATGCGTATTCAAACCGCGGGTTTGCTTACTTGAGCCTGAATAAATTTGAAAATGTTGTGAGTGATTTTACCAAAGCCATTGAGCTTAACCCGAAGCGGGCGGTGTATTACAATACACGCGGGTATGCATACTCAAATATGAAAAGGCTGTTTGACGCACTGCCGGATTACGATAAGGCAATCCAAACCGATTCAACTCTTGCGGATGCATACATTAACAGGGGTTATGTCTTTTTGAATACAGACCAATACCAGTTCGCGATGGAAGATTTTGATAAAGCAATCAAGCTTGGCTCAACTGCCGCCCTAAATTACAATGCACGTGGGTTTGCGTTCGCAAACTTAAGGCAATACCCGCAGGCTATCAATGATTATACCAAAGCCATTGAGCTCGATCCCAATCTGACTGATGCATATGTTAACCGCGGGTTCTCATTCTTCAATTCTATGGATAAAGCCGCGGCCTTAAAAGACTGGCAGACAGCTGTGAGCCAGAAACCTGCATTGGATAGTTCTTTGAAGAGCTATATGGAAAAAGCCGCAAAGTAGCTGCAAACAGAAATTGAGCTTCACAAATATATTTACCTCCATTAATGGGCAGTTTACCACTGCCCTTTTTTTATCCGGTTCATTTGATCGGTCCCGAATAAATAAAAAGGACAGTCTGCGGGTGACTGTCCTTCCTGATTAATCTGTAAGGATGGTATAACAAATCATATTAATTGACCGGCTAATTAGAACGGTACTTCTTCGTAATCAGCCCTGGCATACTTTGCATACTCAGGTGTAACAACAAC
>CAZQYL010000070.1:0-10507 GCA_964597425.1 uncultured Ignavibacteriales bacterium
TATATAAAGAACTTGAAAAACATAACCAAAAAAATTTGAATATTTTTTATTAATTTATTAGTAAAGGATTCCTATCGTATATAAATGAAAAAAGAGGGATTTATACCCTCTTCATCACTATTCCTGCATAACTAATTTTTACATCTTTTCAGGAGTATCTTCCGGATTAAAATCTTCAGATTTATGCCTGATAATTTCTCCGTTGCATAAATAGACTACATCCTCTGCGATGTTTGTTGCAGAATCTGCAATGCGCTCAAGGTTTTTTGAAATTGAACGGATACTGAAATATTCTTTAGTGTGCTTGGGATCTTTTTCAATGGCATTCATAGTTCGCTTAAGCATTTGTTTGGTCAGGTCATCAACTTCATCATCTGCAGCAAGCACTTCACGCGCAAGCGCAACATCAGTATTCACAAGTGCATCAAGACTTTTTTTAACCATTATCTGTACTTTTTCACTGGCTCCCCGGAAATCTGTTGTAAGATCAAGTTTTTCTTTTTTAGAAAGATATCTTGCACGCTTGGCAATATTTGCTGCAAGGTCGCCCATTCTTTCTAGATCATTATTCATTTTCAGAACAGCAATAACAAACCTAAGTTCTTTGGCAACAGGCTGGTATAAAGCAAGTATCTTCAAACACTCTTCTTCAATAAGAATCTCAAGCGAGTCCACTTCACGGTCACGTGAAACCACCTCATCCGCAAGTTCGGTATCGCGTCTTTCAAGTGATAGCATAGAACGCTGTATCTGCTCTTCAACTATAGCCCCAAGGCTGAGTATAAGTTTTTTCAGATTTTCAATTTCTCTTTGCCAGTAATGTAACATATTTTATTTCCGCTTTCTAACCAAACCTGCCGGTTATGTAATCTTCTGTTTGTTTTTGATTGGGTTTTGTAAAAATCTGGCCGGTAGCGCCAAACTCAATTAGTTTACCTTCATAAAAAAATGCAGTATAGTCAGAAACTCTGCCCGCCTGCTGCATATTATGTGTAACAATGATGATCGTATAATCCTTTTTCAGTTCGTTAACAAGATCTTCTATTTTTAAAGTAGATTTCGGATCAAGGGCTGATGCAGGTTCATCCATAAGCACAACATCCGGATTTATTGCAAGCGCTCTTGCGATACACAGCCTTTGCTGCTGGCCGCCTGAGAGCCCCATTGCGCTTTTATCAAGCCTGTCCTTCACTTCATCCCATAATGCAGATTTAATAAGGCATGATTCAACTATTTCCATCAGTTGGTTTTTATCTTTAACGCCATGCAGTCTTGGGCCATAGGCAATATTATCAAATATCGATTTCGGGAAAGGGTTTGATTTCTGAAATATCATTCCCACTTTTTTCCTGAGTGCAACAACATCCGTCATCGGGTTATATATATCGCTTCCATCGATTAAAACTTTTCCTTCTATTCTGGTACCATCAATAATATCGTTCATCCTGTTAAGGGTCCTTAAGAAAGTTGACTTTCCGCATCCCGATGGACCGATAAAAGCAGTGACTTTCTTTTCCGCGATATCCATATTAATATCAAACAAAGCCTGCACGCTTCCATAGTAAAAATTCATATTTTCAACATGAACCTTGTTCGAATTATCCGTAAGTATTTCAGCCATTTATTAATCCCCGGAACAGATCTGTAGTATTTAGTTCTCTTACCATTTATATTTTTTTCTGACTTTGATCCTTAAAATTATAGCAACAAAATTTAATCCGATAACCAAAAATAAGAGTACAAGAGCTGTACCGTACTGCATAGGCAGAATTTTCTGTGCTTCCGGATGCTGGGTTGCAAGTATATACAGGTGATATGGCAAAGCCATAACCTGGTCATACACAGAGCTTGGAAGCTCCGGCAGAAAGAATGCAGCCGCGGTTAAAAGTATCGGAGCGGTTTCGCCCGCTGCTCTGCCGATACCCAGGATTGCACCGGTCAGCATACCCGGCAGTGCATAAGGAAGTACATTCTTGTAAATGGTTTCCCATTTTGTTGCGCCCAAAGCAAGACTTCCTTCTCTCATATATTTGGGTACTGCTTTTAAAGCCTCTTCACTAGCCACAATTATAGTCGGCAGTATCATACATGCAAGCGTCAGGCTTCCTGCAAGAATTGATGCCCCAAAATCCAATGCAACAACAAACAACCCCAGCCCAAATAGCCCGAACACAATTGATGGAACACCGGCAAGGGTCACAATTGCCATTCTGATCGTCTGTGTAAATTTTGACTGCTTGGCATATTCAGTTAAATATATCGCGCTGAACATTCCCAGCGGCAATGCTACAACAATAGTACCAATAACTAAAAACAGAGTACCAAGTATAGCGGGAAAAATTCCGCCTTCAGCGCCGCTCTTTTCGGGGTCACCCGTAATAAACTCCCACGAAATGGCAGGCAAACCGTTAATAATTATATCTATCAGGATATAAGCGATAAATACCACTACAAGGTATGTTATACCCCGCATTAACCAATAAATTATTTTCTCACCGGTTCTTTTACTGTTCATTATTTATCTATCATTCCGTATTTTTTGAGTACCCTGTATGATATCATATTCAGAATAAAAGTCATTAACATCAAAACTATTCCAACCCAGAAAAGAGCCATATAATGATCTGAACCAATTGTAACTTCACCCATTTCAGCTGCAATCGTCGCAGTCATGGTTCTGACTGATGTGAAAGGATTCATACTTATAACCGGAGCGTTACCCGTAACCATCATAACAGTCATTGTTTCACCAACAACCCTGCCCATTCCAAGCATTACGGAAGCCACTATACCCGAAAGTGCAGCGGGAACAACAACTTTCCATATGGTTTCAAGCTTGCTGGCTCCAAGCGCTAAAGAGGCTTCCTTGTAAGCAGCAGGTACACTTTTGATAGCGTCTTCTGAAATTGACATTATAGTTGGAATTGCCATAAATGCAAGCAATACAGCGCCGGTTAACGCCGTTAGACCTGTATTAAGTCCAAAAAGATCTTTTATAAGCGGAGCAATAACAATTAATCCAAAAAATCCTAACACAACCGAAGGTATTCCTGCAAGGATCTCAATGAACGGTTTTAGAAACTCCCTTTCCTTTGCCGAAGCAACTTCAGAAATATATACCGCTCCAATTATACCAAAGGGTATCGCAATGATAGTTGCAAGTATTGTCACAAGAACCGAGCCGGTTATGAGCGGGAATAGACCAAATTCTTCTTTCTGGAATGAAACAGGATTCCATATATTATGGAACAACTCACCAATACCGGGCGAGCCGATAAAGGGGAATGCTTCCTTAAACAGGAATAAAAATATAAGCAGAACTATGATTATCGATAGAGAACCACAGCTCTGCAGAAAATATTTTATTATCTTAGCCTTTAATCTTTGTTTATTCAATAATTATCAGGAATTCAACTAAAGCTTAATTTTATTTTGTTACTTAAGTGTAATATAACCGGTCTCTTCAACTATCTTCTGCCCATCAGGTGACATTGCAAATTCGAGCAATAACTTGTTATTATTAGCAGGCTCACCATTAAAGTATAAGAATAACGGTCTTGCAATACCATATGTTTTATCAAGAACAGTTGCGTGAGTCGGGGTTACTGCCGGTGAAGAATCATCTTTCTTTACAGGAACAATTTTTATGTTACCTTCTTTAGTGTAACCAAGACCAACATAACCAATTGACCATTTATCAGCTGAAACTGACTGCACTATTGATGATGATGCCGGCATTAATTTAACTGTCGGAGCGTAATTCTCTTTGTTCAGCACATGCTCCTGGAAAAATACGTATGTGCCTGAGTTACTTTCGCGTGAAAGAGTTGTGATAGGCTGATCTGGTCCGCCAAGCTCTTTCCAGTTCTTATAAGCGCCGGTGTAGATTTTCTTGAGCTGCTCCATAGTGATGTCCTTCAGAGGATTTTCTGGGTGAACAACTATTGCTATACCATCAAAAGCTATCACTTTTTCAACCGGGTTGATATTCTTTTCTTTTGCCTGGTCTTTTTCTTTCTGCTGCATATCTCTGGATGAAGCGCAAACATCTGTTGTACCATTCAGCAAAGCAGCTATACCGGTGCCTGAACCGCCGCCGGTTACCGATACCTGTACTTCAGGATTTTTCTTCATAAATGCTTCTGCAAGAGTGCTCATTAAGTGCACCATAGTATCAGAACCTTTAATTGTAACGGTTTTTTTATCTTTTGAATCTGTTTTATCCTTCTTTGCGCAGCCTGCTGCTGCAAATGAGAACAGGATGAGCATTAAGACTGCAAGTTTAATAGCTGAACTTTTCATTTCTTTGTTCGATTAATTTAAATTTAACTTGTTAACTTTTAATGCAAATTATGTTAATAAATTTATTGTACTGTTAGGGAAATGTTAAGATTTTGTTAAGATTTATTTGAGGTTTTAATCGTTTTTTTGAGGAATATTCAGCGTAAATCTGGTGCCTTTACCGGGCTTCGATTCCACGTCGATCGTCCCGTTCATAGTATTAACTATGTGCTTAACTATAGCCAACCCAAGCCCTGTACCGCCTTCATCCCTGCTTCTGCCTTTATCTACCCGGTAGAACCTCTCAAAAAGCCTTGGAATATGGTCATCACTGATACCGTAACCTTCATCCTTTACGTAAATCTGCAGTTGGTCATTTTTCATCAATGCACCAACTTCTATATTGGTCTTCTTATCGCTGTATTTTATGGCATTATCAACAAGGTTGCCTATTGCCTGCTCAATAAGGTGTTTGTTTATCTTTCCGGTTAACTTATCATCGCACTCTATTTTGATCTTTATCTTCTTTTCACCTGCTTTGAATTCATAGTCTTCAATAACAGAGCCCAATACAGCACTAATATTATCAACATCCATTTTTATTTCATCGGGCTTCTCTTCAAGCTTGGCAAGTATCAGCAGGTCATCTATCAGCATGTTAAGCCTGTTGATATGTTTAGCAATTATATCAAGGAATCTTCCTGCATTTTCCGGATCATCAATAGCACCTTCTTTAAGTGTCTCTATGAATCCTTTAATGGTTGTAACCGGTGTGCGCAGCTCATGTGAAACATTTGCGACAAGATCCTTTTTCAGTGTATCCAGATATTTCAGATTAGATATATCATTGAATACAACCAGTGCTCCAAGCGCCTTGTTATCGATATCATACAAAAGCGTACCGCTTAGCTGAAGGAATTTATCTTTTTCATGCTGAAGCAGTATTTCCGTTTCCTGGGGATTGCCTTCTGAAAGCAGCTTCAAAAAGAACTTCTGTATTTCAGATACCCGTACAACTTCCTGCAGTGTTTTGCCTATGGCATTACTGTCATTTATCCCCAGTATCTCAGCGGCAGTTTCATTAAGCAGCAATATTCTTTCTTCATAATCAACAGCAAGGATACCCTCTTTCATACTCTTGAGTACTACCTGCTGAAGCTTATCCTGTTCGCCAATTATATCAAGCTTTTCGTCAAGCTGCTTAGCCATTGAGTTCAGGCTTTCCGCCAGTATTTTGAGCTCATCATCTCCTGCGGGATACAGCTTCTGCGAGAAATCACCCTTTGAGATCTTTTCTGCAGCTGAACTGATATCCGAAACAGGTTTGGTCAGATTTTTAAGCGCCATGTAGCCCAGCACAAGTATAACAACGGTAAAGAATACTACGGTTAAAAGCAGGGCGGTATTGGCATTCTTGGCCTCTTTCTGTACGCCTGTCAGCGGATAACCCGTCCTTAAAATGTAAACTATTTTTCCTTGCTTATCATATACAGGCAGCGCAGAATATATAAAATCAGCTTTCAGCGTGAAGCTGTATCTTTCCGATACACCAAGTTTTCCTTCAAGGGCAGCAACAACTTCTGGTCTGTCGGAGTGGTTATCCATTACTGAAGCGTCTTCACGGGAATCCGCTGTAACCTTGCCATTCGGCAGTATCAAAGTTACCCTTGCACCGCTTAAATTATCATATCTTTTTGTAAATTGTTCCAGGTTAGCTGTATCTATCTCAGAAGTTTCCAGTCTTTCTTTTATAAGACTGGTTCTCTGGTTAAGGACTTCAAGATCAGTAGTGATAAGTGTTTCATCAAACAAAGATGACGCATACCAGGAAAGGATTATCATTGGTAGAATTGCCAGAGCAGCGAAGATGTAATATGACTTCCAAAGGAATTTTTTCCTGAACAATTACAGCTCCTTTGAATTACTTAACATCAAAATGTCTCCCTGAATTTGTAGCCTACACCGCGAACGGTTTCAATATACTCATTCTCTTCGCCAAGCTTTTTGCGCAATGAAACGATATGAACGTCAATGCTTCTATCGGTGACCGATACACCCTCGCCGCGGGTCGAATCAACTATCTGGTAACGTGTCATCACCCAGCCCGGCTTTTTGGCAAGTGTTAATAAAATTCTGAATTCTAAATGAGTGAGATCAACATGTTTGCCCTTAATTGTTACTTCATGTCTGCCAACGTGAATTTTTAGGTCACCCCTTTCAATAATGGGCTTTTCTTCCTCTTCCTTTGGCGGTCTGCGTCTTAGCGTGGCTTTCACTATTGCAAGCAGCTCTCTTGGGCTGAAGGGTTTAGTCACATAATGATCTGCGCCTATTTCCAGTCCGGCAACTTTATCAGCCTCATCAGCTTTAGCGGTAACCATAACGATCGGGATCCCCGCTTTTTGTTTATCTGCCTTTATAATTTTTGTAATATCAAATCCATCAACACCCGGCAGCATCAGGTCAAGTATAATGAGGTCATAATCATTTTCCCTCACCAGTTCAAGGGCATCTTCACCCGTAGTTGCTGTTTTTACTCTGTAACCGTTCTTTGTTAAATTGTAATCGATAAGCTCGAGAATATCTTTTTCATCGTCAACTACAAGTATTTTTTCCTTCATATTAATGAATTTTTAATGTTCTAATAATTTTTCCTTTGTTAAAATTAGCATTACTTTGTTAATTTAATGTTAAGAACATATTAGAAATCAAATTCATTCAAAAATAGCATTAATTGTTTGATAAATAAATTCCATAATAATATGATTTGAATCATTTGCCGGTTCAGAACTTTTAGCCATTTTTGTAATATAATTTGGGTATTAAATGAATACTGATATCTATATTCTATCGCTTACTGCAGCATCCATCGGATTTATACATACACTTATCGGACCCGACCACTATTTACCCTTCATTATGATGGCAAAAGCCGGAAAATGGTCTAAAAACAAGACAATTTGGGTTACAATTTTATGCGGAATAGGCCATGTGCTGAGTTCAGTTGTTCTGGGTATTGTTGGAATAGCTGCCGGAATTGCTCTTGATAAACTTGAATTAATAGAAGGCACACGCGGCGAAATTGCCGGGTGGGCGCTCATTTCTTTTGGATTTTTATACATGATCTGGGGAATCAAAAAAGCCTACAACAATAAACCGCACTCTCACATCCATGTTTCAGATAAAGGTACTTATTCAACTCATCATCACGAGCATCACGGTGAACATGTTCACAAGGAAGAAAAGAAATCGCTTACCCCGTGGATATTGTTTGTAGTATTTATACTCGGACCCTGTGAACCATTAATTCCGTTACTCATGTTCCCCGCCGCGCAGCACAGTGTAATTGGATTAACAACTGTTACTGCCGTATTCGGAATTGTAACAATTTCAACAATGGTTTCAGTTGTTGCTGTATCAATGTGGGGATTAAATCTGATGCCGATGGGTAAACTGGAAAGATACTCGCACGCGCTTGCGGGCTTCGCCATATTCGCATCAGGTCTCGCGATAAATCTGCTTGGCCTGTAATCTACCTGTGATCTAATTTATATTCTATCAGGTCACCCTCTTTAATTCCGTGCCTGTCGGAATACCCGCCATTCACTTCAACTACAAATTGTGATCTGCTCTTCGAGGGCAGTGACTTCTCAGAAAAAGGCACAGTGTTTTTATGAATAGTATTTATAACTCCTTTACTGTCAATAAACATTATATCAAGAGGAATGATCGTATTTTTCATCCAAAATGACTGCATATCATCACGCTCAAATATGAATATCATTCCTTTATCTTCATCCATTTTTGAGCGGTACATAAGTCCCTGCTGCCTTTCAGCCGGATTTATAGCAACCTCCACATCTATTTTGGCAAGCTTCTGCCTCGAATCTTTACTAACAAATGTCACTTCACCTTCTTTAACCCACTCCGGCTCATTTGAGCTCTTTTTGATGTATAAAAAATAAATGGCAATGAAAACCACTAAAGGTATTAATGCAATTAATATTTTTCTTGTTTTCCAAAAAGGAACTTTGGGAATTTTATTACTCCTGCCTGTTTTTTTACTTACTTTTGACATATTTGAATTTTATCTCTTTGAAATATTTCTTTTCTGAATTCCGGTTTGGAAAGCAATCTCCAAAAGCAAACCTATGCAAACACCATGTCTGCTCATATCACTTCCTTAAAACCATCACAAGTGTATCCCGCGAGCGCGCAGTACTGACCTCAGGCAAATGCACATCTATAAGGTCAAATGTTTCTCTTACAAGATCAAACAATTCCTTTATAGCTTCATATTTTTCCGCTGATAAAACATAATTATACCGTTTAACAAAATTACTGGGTTTGATATGCATCTTTGCAATAGTATGCTCAACGCCCTTTAGTTTGCCGGGAAGGTAAAATTTATTTAATCCGCACAAAATGCCGATCATATTCCCCGTCATTTCAACCAGTGATTCATAGTAATACAGAATATCACCCCTGCCAATTGTCATTTTTTCTATTGCCCACTCAGGGTGGAATTTTTTAAAATGACTTACAAGCATTACCTGTAATTCTTTGGAATATCCCTCTTCTGCTTTTTTTAGCAAGGGAGCCAGCCAGCCGGTATCCTTCAGAATATACCCGTCTATCAGTCCTGATATCTGCAGGTGTTTCATCAGATCAACATCAGGTTTTTCAATCATTTCATTGATCAGTGTTTCAGTTTCACTGTAATGCCCGAACCCGAAATCACATCTCACACCATCAATGTAATAGTAAACCGCAAATCCTTCTTCTGGTGAGCCGTGATAAAAGTCACCCCCGGATGCCTTAGCATCGTTAATGATCTTATCAAACTCACTCTGAGTCATCGGGTTGTTCAGAATAACAATCGTATCAATATCTGAATTATCATCAGCATAGCCTTTAGCAACTGAACCCGTCACCGCCGCAGCGCGAATATCGAGTTTACTGAACAGCTCAATATTACTTTGAGCCTGTTTTAGCCTTTGTTTACTTAATTCATTCATATAAAATGCCCTCTATATTTTAGTTTTAGAGGGCAAAAATTTTCGGTCTTCATACTTTCGCCGGGCAAGCCCGGCATGTCAGAATATTAAACGTCGTGTCAGGTTTGCAACCTGACATTACATTAAAAACAAATGAATCAGGTGAATCAAGTCAATCATGCTAATCATGGTCAAAACCAGCTTGATTTCTTCTTCGTCCTTGTACCGCCTATTCCCAATATTCCAAGCAATCCGCGCGTGACCTCACGCGCAACAGTTCTTCCAACCTGTTTTGCTGTAGTGCTTGTTAATACTTTTTCAACTGTACTTTTTTCTGTTTTACCTGATTTTGTCTTAGCTTCAACTTTCTCCGCTTCTTCTTTTTGCTGTTCAGCAGCATGCTCTTCAATTTTCTTGTTCAGTATTTCAAGTGCGCTTTCTCTGTCAATAACCTCGTTGTACTTCGCTGCGATCTTTGAACCTGCCATTATCTCATCAATTTCAGCAGGAGTCAGGATATCCATCCTTGAGCGCGGAGCGCAGAGCAGCGTAGCTGCAAGCGGGGTCGGATTCCCTTTTTCGCTCAGCACTGTTACAGCAGCTTCACCTATGCCCATACTGGTGAGCAGGTCGTCGATATCATAATATTCACTCATCGGGTAATTTTCTGAAATAAGCTTGATATCTTTTCTATCCTTTGCAGTAAATGCACGCAAAGCGTGCTGAACTTTCATGCCTAACTGGCTCAGCACTATGTTTGGTATATCATTCGGATTCTGTGTGCAGAAAAATATACCAACTCCCTTTGACCTGATGAGCTTTATTATGCTTTCAATCTGGCTCAACAGCGCATCACTTGCTTCATTGAATAATAAATGAGCCTCATCAATGAATATCACAAGTTTCGGCTGGTCTAAGTCACCTTCTTCGGGGAAGGTACTGTATATTTCTGCAAGCAGGCTCAAAAGGAAAGTTGAAAATAACTTCGGCTTTTGCTGCATATCTATCAGCCTGATAACTGAAATTATTCCCCTGCCGTTGCTGTCGCATCTTGCAAGGTCTTCAACTTCAAATGACCTCTCACCAAAGAACTGGTTCGCGCCCTGTTGTTCAAGCTCAACTATTTTACGCAGAATAATCCCAAGCGAGCTTGATGACACTTTACCGTAAGAAGCTTCAAATTCCGCTTTGCCTTCTTCCTGTATGTACTGCAGCAGGCGTTTCATATC
>CAZQYL010000071.1:0-10468 GCA_964597425.1 uncultured Ignavibacteriales bacterium
GATACAGGCTGAAGGTATCAACACATAATCTGATAAAAAGCCTGCAGGAATTAACGCGTAATGATGCAGATACAGTTATAACAGAATCAATACTCCTTATGTATAAAAAGGTCCTGGCAGAAAAAGAAAGTAATATAAAAACAAACATAATCTCATAGGGAGGATATATGAGAAATTTTTTAAAGAAACAGAAAATATTAATTATCGGAATACCGATTCTAGCCGGTATTTTAGCGGCTGTATTAATCCTGCTTTCACAGGAAAATGAATCAAAATTTAAAACGTACGATGCAGAGGGTAACGAGATAGAAATTTCAGAAGAACAGCACCGTAACAGGATAAAAAAGCAAAAATCAAGTGAAGTAAAAGGTAAGATGGTTCATCTTGCTCCGGGCTATGAAGAGTTTATGAAAAGCTACACCCAGGAAAAAATGATTCAGAAAATGAATGAACATTTAAGCATGCCTTCAGAAAACGATTTCGGTGATATGCCTGTTAACAACTGGATCTTTAAAGGACCTTATTCAGCAGATTCCAGAACATGGCCGGGTATGAAAATTTGCGGGAGAATAAGGGACCTTGAAATTGAGGGTGTGCCAAGTCTCAGGGCAGCCAGTGCGACCGGAGGTGTTTTTGGCAGCGTAATAATATTTCCGTTTCCATTAAATGATAATATTACAACACTCAGCATCGGTTCGTTCGCTACAAATCCAACTGACTCTGCAAAAATTTTGATTGGAACAGGCGAGCCGGAATATTATCCGGGTAACGGGATGTGGAGAACAACTAATGCGGGACAAACCTGGATACAGGTTCCTTCAATTCCAAATAGCGGACAATTCAGAGAGATAAGGTTTCAGCCGGGAAACAGCAACATAGTACATGCTGCATGCAGCAACGGGTACTACAAGTCTGTTGATGGCGGGGTTACATGGACACAAAAAGTTACCGGTAATATTACAGGTCTTGATGTACCAACCTCTTCTTCAAACATAATTTTTTTAACAAAAAGAAATGACGGCGTATATAAATCAACCAATACCGGCGAAAATTTTACAAGACAAAATAGTTATCCGTTAACAGGCAGTAATTTTAAAACAGCTAGCGTTTCTATTGCTTATTCAAACATCAACTATATATATGTATCAGCCTCGGGTGATGACGGGATGACAAAGGGTCAGCATCGTTCAACAGATGGAGGCGTAACATGGCAGGATATAACATGGAGAGTAAGCGGAAACATTGTACAGATTTACGGAACTAACGGGCAGGGCAGCAGAAATAATTGCATAGGTGTTTCACCAACCAATCCTAATCTTGTTATAGTTGGCGGAGTTGACGGAATCAGGACTACTGATGGAGGTGCAACGTGGGCTTTTATTCCGCTGAATATCGGTACTGTTCATGATGATTTTTGTGTAATAAAATGGCACAGCAATGGCTCTTCGGTATACATAGGTACAGACGGAGGTATTTCGAACTCTGTTAACGGAGGAGCAACATTTAGTACCGTTACAAGTATTTTCCCTGCAATGCAGTTCTGGGGTATAGATGCAGCGGCTAACAGCTCAGGTTTTGTAATTACCGGCGGTACACAGGATAACTCAATTGTAAATTCATCTAATAACGGTACTTCGTGGTTTGTTTCTTCAGTTTGGGATGCAAGTCATACAACTATAGATAAAAATAATCCCGCTGTACAAATGTCGACACTTTTCTCAGCTTCTGCGCATTCTGTTTACAGAACAACTAATTACGGTTCAAGCTGGTCTGATGTCACTGTTCCGTTTTCAAGCATTTATGGAGGAATGATCAGGAATGATATGGTAAGTCCGGTTTGGTACTATGTAAATCGCGGGAACCGGGTCTATGCATCAACTAATGTAGGTACAAGCTGGACTCAGGTAGGCACTTCATTTCCTGATGCTTACGTTTCCAATATAAGCGTTGGAAGGTATTCTGCACCTTACGCTCCGTTATACGCGGTTCTGCCGAATACAACAACAAGAGTTATGCTGTTTGACGGCTCAAATTGGGTACAAAGAAATTCCGGTCTCCCAACAGCCTATATGAGTGTTATGGGACAGCACCCAACAAATAATAATATTGCGTTAATTTCAACAGCTAACGAAAGTTATCCGGGTCAAAAAATATATAAGACCACTAATAAAGGGGTCAGCTGGACGAACATATCCGGAAATTTTCCAAATTTTAATATTACGTCACTTGTTTTACATCCAACTCTTAACAATGTTATGTTTGCAGGTACAACCTGGTGGGGTGTTTACAAAACAACGGATGGCGGCTCAAGCTGGTTCAGGTGGATGAACGGTATGCCCCAAAGCCAATGGGTTGAAGCATTAGCGTATGTTGACAGCAGTTCAATTAATGGTAAATTTTATGTGGTTGCAGGTACGCACGGAAGAGGCGCATACGTAAGAGAGTCAGGCGGTGATGACCCGCTGACAGGCAATAACAACAATAATACCAACCTGCCAAAGGAGTATTCACTGAATCAAAACTATCCGAATCCATTTAATCCTTCAACAACTATCAGATTTGATCTTCCGGTAAGCGACGAAGTGACAATTGAAGTGTTTGATATATCAGGCAGGCTGGTTAATACAATTGAAAAGAGCGAATTGTATTCAGCAGGTTCGCACTCGGTCAGATTTGAAGGCAGTAATCTCTCAAGCGGCGCGTATTTTTACAGGATTACCACACCTAAATTCACCGATGTAAAGAAAATGATTTTAGTAAAATAATTCAATAAATGAAAAAAATAATTTTAGTTCTAATAGTTTTCATAACATTATCCGGGGCCGCGAAATCACAAATAGCCCCGGGAAGCTTTAAAGTAGAATTCAGGAATGAAGTATTAGGCGGGAAAGTATTTACCATAATGTTTTATAAAAAGGATAATATGGTGAAATTTTCAAGGAGTGAGAACGGCAAAACATTTACAACCTTAATTGATTACTCTGCCAACAAATATTACGATCTGATAGAAGATAAAGGAGTTAAAGGGAATAAGTATAATTCAATAAACTACACCAACATTACTGGAATGTGGCATATTTTATATAACGGACTCAATGAAACCGTCCGCGTGTGGGAGCACCTGCCCGGGCAGCAAACCGTTGCCGGTAAAATGTGTGATGTTTATGATTCAGGCAAACCATCTGTTGGCGGAGCGAAAATGCAGTATTTCTTTTACGGTGATATTATGCTGAAAATGGATAAGCTGGGTCATTTGATAGAGGCTGTTTCTGTTGATGATGCACCGGTATTTGCCGATGATGAATTTGAAATTCCCTCGGGCGTAACATGGTTATTTGAGTATTAACCATATATAGTATAAAGGCGGGTACGGAACCCGCCTTTAAAATTTACAAAAAGGCATGCAGTTAAAGCTCTGCAGTTTTTTCAAGCATCCAGTCAGTAAACTGCGAAGGCGTTGCGGTTTTAAGTTTTTCATTTAGTTTTTTCAGATCACCTTTCTTCCCGCCCTCTGTAAGCCCAACAAGCATTTTGAAAGCTGAAATATTCTGGTCCATGCTTTTTTTAAAAACAGCAGATATAGATTTATTTTCTTTGAATTTAAGGTAGCTGTGTATTGCGTAATCTAACCTGGTAAATTCTCCCATCTCATAAAGCATTTCCAGCTCAAGGTTTTTAAGCACAAATCTTGTGTAGTAAGGAAGATTCTTTATCAGCCTTATGGTTTTCATTGCCTCGGGATATTGTTTCATGTTGAAGAGCAGGCAGGTTTCTGCATACAGCACCAGACTTTCTTTCATTTCATCAGCAAAAGAGCTGCTGTAAGTTTTAACAAATTTTTCCAGCCACCTGAATTCTTTGCACCAAAGAGCTGTAGAAATTATATTCTCAGTTAACCGGGTTTGAATTTTTGCTTTTGTATAATATATATGCATCTCATTTTCAAGCATAAAACGGTGCAGTAAGTGTCTTTCGGATACTAATTCCCTTTTACCGTCATTGATCAGTTCGATCAGCAGAGCTTCCAGCAATAAAATCAGGGAAGTTTGTTCTGAACGGGCAAATAGTTTGATATGTTTATAAAGCAGCTCTTTATTTTTCCGGTAGTTTTTGCTTGTATGCAGTGCGATCAATACTTTCAGCTTATCCGCAATTTCAGGGTAATTCTCATCCATGTATTCAAAAAGCTCTTCTGTGTTAATGGTATTAAGCCACTTAGAATGGAAACTTTCGGGATGTTCTTTATTTACCAGCGAGCGTACCAGCCTCAGGTTTCTTTCATCACTCAATGCATTGATATAATTTGAAAAGAACTGTATATCCTGTTTCTGTATATAATCAGCTTCAACTTTTTTTATATAATTTGATTTGCGCTTTTCCTGTATTCTTAATCTAATAACCTCCTTTATGTGGTCCATTAACACTGTTCCAAAAGGAATAGAGTTCATTTCTTTTAAAAACCATTTAATCTCGTTACGGAAAAGCGGAACAGAATTTCTCCATTCTATCTGCCTTAAATACGCGATTTTTTTATTGTAACCGGGCATATCATAATCATACTGCACCAAATACCCTTCCAGCATTTTTGTGAAGCCGCTTAGCATGGTGTTCATAACATTTTTATTGAACGGTTTGCCCGGATAGAGTTTTTTGTAAATTTTTTCAGGGGAGGAATTTAACGGCACACCCTTTGATTTTTGAGACCTGAAGTATTTAAGTATGGGAAGGTATTTTTTATTCCCGTTGAAATATGGAGAGATGATATATTTTTCAAATTCTTTCCACTCATCACCCGCCAGGGTGTTAAGAAGCTGTACAAGTTTGGATTCTTTCATTCCCCGCGCAGGTAAAAAATCGTTTAAAAATAGATCCATTGGTTTGGCTCAAAATTACTTAAAACTGCGCATAATTGCAACTTTAGGCTATCCATTACAGGTGTTATTTCATTTAAAAACCGGCAAAACTCTCTTTGCTATGCACACCCTGGCAATAGTATTTTCGCACATATGCACAGGTTCGTGCACATACTTAAACGGAAAAAAATAATACAGGAGAAAATATTGAAAACGGAATTTAACCTGATCACTGCCAATGAAATGAAAATATCACGCGGCTACAGGCTTAAAGTATCAACCCACAGCCTTATAAAAAGTCTGCAGGAATTAACCCGCGATGATACCGATACCGTTTTGACTGAATCATGCATTATGCTTTACAAAAAAGTATTAAGCGAAAAAGAAAACAATCTATCAACGGGCAATAAGGAGAAACGGCAATGTTAAACTCAGTAAAAGTACGGTTTTTTTTGGTAAAAAAAATATTGTTTGTAACGGTTTTAATCCTGTTTGCCGGCGGCGGCAGCTATGCGCAGAGCATTATTAATACACTTGATACAGATGGAGAGTTTATCATAAAAGATGACTCGAAAACTTTTTTCAGGCTTAGACAGTCAGATGGAACAATAAGACTGATATCACAATCTCCGGGTAAACTTTTGGGCTCAATATTCAAAGGAAATACCAGGTTCCTGCATACATATAACAACGGTTCAAAGGGCGGTAATATTTTTATTGGGCTTAATTCCGGGAATTTTACAATGGGAGGAGCAAATCCCCTGCACGCAAGCGGTAATACGTGTGTCGGCGATTCAACACTTTTTAATAATATCACAGGTTGGGAAAATTCTGCTTTTGGGTTATCTGTATTGAGCTCTAACGTGTGGGGAATTAAAAATTCTGGATTTGGTTATTATTCGCTTAAAAACAACTTTGAAGGAGATAATAATTCAGCTTTTGGACATAGTTCACTATTCAGCAATACTAACGGCAACAATAATTCAGCATTTGGTAATTTGTCACAATATAGCAATACATCAGGTCATTGGAATTCCTCATTCGGCAGTCTTTCTCTTAACAGCAACACGACCGGCGGCGATAACTCCGCATTCGGATTTGTTTCGCTTTCCAGTAACATTACGGGAAACAGTAACAGCGCGTTCGGAAGTAATTCCCTTTATTATAATTCAACAGGCAACAACAATAGTTCTTTTGGGTGTGTTTCGATGTATTCCAATACGACAGGTAATTTTAATGCGGCTTTCGGATTTAGTTCACTCGGCGGCAATACTACAGGAAACAATAATAGCGCGTTCGGAAGTTACTCTCTTAGTAGTAATACAACGGGCTATCTAAATTCAGCATTCGGAGATCATTCACTTTTCAATAACTCAATAGGATTTCACAATTCTTCGTTCGGAAATTCTTCGCTCTTCAACAATACATCAGGTCATTGGAATTCCGCATTCGGGTACTACTCGCTTCTTGCAAACACTACTGGTTATGCAAATTCATCGTTTGGGTACAACTCACTGCAAAACAATATTGAAGGAGACTGGAATTCATCATTTGGTTACAGGTCTTTAAGCAGCAGCAAGGGCAGCAGTAATTCTGCATTCGGTACACAATCGCTTTATGGCAATACAACCGGGAATAACAATTCAGCACTTGGCGTACTTGCCGGGAGCTTATTGACAACAGGAAACAACAATACAATGATAGGATACGATGCCCAGGTGCCTTCAAACTCCGGCAGTAATCAGGTGCGCATTGGAAATACGGCTATAACATACGCAGGCATACAGGTTGCATGGACAGTAACCAGCGACAGGAACTTGAAATCAAATATCTTAAGCTCAGATCTTGGACTTGGATTTATCAGCAGGCTCCGCCCTGTTTCTTACACACGCAAGAATGATGAATCAGGTAAAACCGAGTACGGCTTGATAGCACAGGAAGTTGAAGGATCATTAATGGAGGAAGGGGTAAAAAACCCAGGTATGCTTACGGTTACCAATAACGGCGAGTACCAGCTCCGCTACAACGACCTTATTGCCCCGATGATAAAAGCCATACAGGAACTAAAATCAGAAAAGGATACAGAAATATCAATGTTGAAACAGGAGAATGATGAATTGAAAAAAAAGATAGAATCATTCAAATCAGTTGAAGAGCGCCTAGTTATGCTTGAAAAGTATATGCATGAACAGCATACGCTTGAACAGCAGATACTTGAACCGAACAATATAAAAGAAGTAAATTCAGAAACCGGATCCTGCGGCAACCAATAGTTAATTCTAATCGCAATCATTGCTCAAATTTCTTTTCGGGCTTTGGGGTAAAAGAAAGTAAATATTATGAAAACACTGAAAACTATAATCATCATTATGTTACTCTGCGGCGCTGTGTTTGCGCAGAACATCACCAACACTCTTGGTACATCAGGTGTGTTCAGCGTAAAAGATAACACTAACACTTATCTCTGGCTGAACCAGACAAGCGGCACGATAAATCTTATAGATATTCTCGCTGGAAATCAGCGGGGATCAATTTTTAAAGGAAGTAACAGGTTTTTGCATACATATTACGGAACCGGGACAACCGGGCAAAATACTTTCCTGGGTCTGAATGCCGGTAATTTCACCATGGGAGGTACAAGCATACAGGGAAGTTACAACACCGGTGTTGGATTCGGGTCATTAACGTCTCTTACGACGGGCAGATTCAATTCCGCTATAGGGAACGCTTCGCTCTACTTCAACACAACGGGAAGTAACAACTCTGCATTTGGTTACCAGGTTCTTTATAACAATACAGGCGGCAGCAATAATTCCGCTTTCGGCACTGGTTCGCTTTACTCAAACGTAACGGGAGAGAAGAATTCCGCTTTCGGGAATTTTTCACTTAACTTCAACACAACCGGCACTAATAATTCCGCATTTGGCTATCAATCAGTTATTAATAATACAACTGGCAGCAGTATTTCTTCGTTCGGATATCAATCGCTTTATAACAACACAACCGGCAGCAATAATATTGCTTTTGGTGAAGGTTCTTTGTTTTCCAACACTTCGGGTAATCTTAATTTGGCGGTTGGGAACTTCGCTCTTTCAAACAATATATCAGGCTACGGCAATACTTCCATAGGCACTTATTCACTTGATTCAAGTGTATCCGGGGCATTGAATACAGCTATCGGATTTGAATCGCTTATTTCAAACAGAACGGGAAATTTTAATACTGCCTCAGGATATTACTCACTGGGATACTGCACTACCGGTTCATCAAATACATGCTTCGGTTATAATTCAGGTATTAATATTACTACCGGCAGCAGTAATATTGCTATAGGCTCAAATTCATATGTTCCAAACGGATCGGGGGATAACCAGGTACGAATTGGAAGTACTTTAGTTACTTACGCCGGAATTCAGGTTGCGTGGACCATCACAAGCGACAGGAATCTGAAATCAAATATTCTAAATTCAAATCTGGGGCTTGGATTTATTAGCAGGCTGCGCCCGGTTTCTTACACACGCAGGAATGATGAATCAGGCAAAACGGAGTACGGCTTGATAGCCCAGGAGGTTGAAGGATCATTAACAGAAGAAGGAGTTGAAAACTCCGGTATGCTTACAATTACAGATGAAGGGGAATACCAGCTCCGTTACAACGATCTTATTGCCCCCATGATAAAAGCCATACAGGAACTGAACGGGAAGAATGAAAGGCTGGTAGCCGATAACGAAGAACTTAAAAACAAGAACGATGAAATGAAACAACGCCTGTTAAAACTGGAGCAGCAGCAGAAAATTCTTATAAACGAGATTGAAAATATAAAATCAAAAAACACTGAAGTTAAAGAAGTGAAGTTTGGCGAAAAATGAACTGACCACGATGTCTTTAGCTATCTCTTTTTTACAAGGGAGAGTTAACAGTGGTCTGAAGGAGAAAATAAATGAGAAAATTGATTATTATCGCATTCAGTATTGCAGCCTTAATTACAGGTGTGATAAAAGGGCAGACTCACAGCGATATAACATATAGTACAGGGACTTCTTTGGAAGTACAGACCGGCGCAGATGTATGCGCCAATAATATATACATAAACGGCGTTTGGGCGGGGGGAGGCTCTATATGCACCGGCGCGCTGCCTGTTAGTCTGTCATCGTTCACACACAGTACAAACAAACGCACTGTAACCCTGATGTGGGTTACGGAGTGGGAGCTTAATAACTCAGGTTTTGAAGTTGAAAGAACACCCTTGAAAGCTGAAGGAGGAAAGGATGAATGGCAGAAGATTGTTTTTATTTCCGGTAAAGGCACAACCAATACAGCAAACGGCTATATGTATAAAGATGAAAATCTGAAAACCGGAAAATATAAGTTCAGGCTTAAGCAAATTGATCTAAGCGGAAACTACGAATACTATGAACTTCAGGATGAAGTGAGTGTTGCCCCGCCGGGAAAATTTGATATTGGACAAAACTATCCCAACCCGGGTAACCCGAATACTAAAATAAACTTTGAAATGCCTGTAAACGGCAAGGTTCACATTGTGGTGTATGATATTCTTGGCAGGGAAGTAGTAACACTGCTGAATGAGGATCGCGAGGCAGATTATTACACTGTGGAGCTCAACGGCTCAAACATTGCATCGGGGGTGTATTTCTACCGCATTTACGCAGAGGGTGAAGGGCAAAAGTTTACCAAAACAATGAAAATGATAATAGTAAAATAGACCTTTGACATATTCATTATTAACACAAACAAAAAGTCCCGCATTCACCCTGCGGGACTTTTTCATTCAATTAACATCTTATAACAAACTACACTTTATTTTACAAGTATCATTTTTTTGGTTTCTTTGTAATCAGGTGCTTCGAGTGTGTAAAAATATACTCCGCTTGAAAGCTCAGATGCGTTAAAATCAACCGAATAATTACCAACAATTACTCTCTGGTTCACAAGCGTTTTAACAAGCTGACCTTTGACGTCATAAACCCTGATCGCTGTGTTGCCATCTTTTGGAACTGAGAATTTGATAGTTGTTGAAGGATTAAACGGGTTGGGGTAGTTTTGATTCAGCTCAAATCTTTTAGGAATTGAACCGCCTTCACCTTCTATGCCAACAAGCGGAGGGAATCCGGTAATACATACTGTGGTAGAAACATTGAACGGAGCACCGTTGCCGCTTGCAGGATGCTGAACGTTGATGAAGAAGTTATTGTAATCGGGAGTAAAATATCCGCCTGTTGCCTCTGCGCCTTTTGGGAAATTAGCGAATCTTTTAAGATCGTTTACCGTAGCATTTGGTGTGCTGAGACTTAAAGCATATACCTCGCATACCCAGTTTGATGATGATGTAATGTATGAAGGCTGTCTGCCTCTTGTGCCGCTGATGAGATCTTCCTGTAAATATATGATGTTCCTTGCACGGTCAATCTGAATATTATCAACCGATGCGAAATTTGTTTTTCCGTCAGATGCCGTGCCGCCTTCAACCAGAACGGATAACCCAAGTGTAACAGGATCGAGTTTTAAAACTCTGCCGTATGGGTCATCGTACCTGTTGGAGCCAACATGTTTGGGAACAAGATGATTTGCAACAACTCCGCCAAGCGTTATATACG
>CAZQYL010000072.1:0-10448 GCA_964597425.1 uncultured Ignavibacteriales bacterium
TAGATAGCTGAATTGATATAAAATATATATTTAATTATCTTTCCCGTAACAGATGCGAAGAAAAAAGATTTTCCGGTTTTTTGACAGATATTTTGGCATACCTCTTGTGCTGTTTTTGGCTTTATTCACTCGAAGGAAAAGACGCTTACCAATAGAAGATATTCAGAATATTTTGTTTATCAAACTTGCGGCAATTGGTGATGGCATTTTGCTCATCCCTACACTGCGAAAGCTCAAGAATTCCTTCCCTGACGCTAAAATAGCATTTATGTGCAGTGATATTAATATTTCTGTCATTCAGAAAATTCCTTATGTAGACAGCATTATTAATTGCAGAGTATACGATTTTCTGAAAAATCCGGTGAATTTTTACAGGTTTGTTAAGCAGCTGCGCAAGACAAAATACGAAGTTGTAATAGATGCGGGGCAATGGGAAAGAATTAACTCGCTGATAACTATTTTCACACGCAGAGATTATTCCATTGGATTCAGGACTAAGGGACAGTGGAAACATGTTGTTAACGATGCGGTCATAGCGCACAGCCGCACCAAACACGAAGTAGAGAATTTTATGGACCTGCTGATACCTCTGGGTATCGTTCCTGTAAGCGGAGAGTATGATTTTGATGAGCTTCAGCTGGAATTTTTCCTGAAGCCTGAGCACCGGAAATTCCGTGATGAATTCTGGAAGGAACACGCTCTGGATGATAAAACGGTGATTTGTTTTCACCCGGGATGCGGGGAGAACGGAAAACCCAGGGAGTGGGCACTTGAAAATTACATCAATGTAGGCAAACGTCTGCATGATGCTGATAAGAACCTGGTAATAATCATTACAGGCACAAGTTTTGAGAAATATTTATGCGACCCGCTGCACGAAGCATTGAAGGATTTTTCAATTAATACGGCAGGACATTATACGCTCGAGCAATCAGCTGCATTGGTTGAGCGGGCAAAGCTGATGCTTTGCAGCAATACAGGGATACTGCATGTTTCAACCTGTGTAGGAACCAGGACTGTTGGCTTACACGGACCTACTAATCCAGTTAAGTGGGGCGCCTATAATAAAAAAGCTATAACGATTCAGAGCAGTAAATACTGTTCACCCTGTTTGTATCTTGGGCATGATTATGGCTGCAATATGCCTACATGTATGAAAGAAATTACAGCAGATGAAGTGTACATGGAGATAAGAAAAGCATTAAAACCGGAATTATTTTTGAATATATTACAAGTACAGGAGAATTAAATAAATATGAAAATCGGAATGTTGACCGGCGGCGGAGATTGCCCCGGCTTAAATGCTGTTATAAGAGCTATTGTGAGGAAATCACTTTCTTACGGATGGGAATGTGTCGGGATAGAGAATGGGTGGAAAGGTCTGGTTGATATTTATACGCGTCCACTGGATATGAACGCTGTTTCAGGGATACTGCAAAAAGGCGGAACAATACTCGGTACCTCCAGGACAAATCCCTATAAACTGGATGGGGGAGAGCAGAAAGTTATTGAAAACGCAAAAAAGCTTGGGCTTGACGCATTAATAGCCATTGGTGGTGAAGATACTTTAGGCGTTGCAAATAAACTTTCCAAAACGGGATTCAAAGTAGTTGGTGTACCCAAAACAATTGATAATGATCTTAACGGAACTGATTATACTTTTGGTTTTGATACAGCTGTAAACATTGCTATGGATGCCATTGACAGGATACATACCACAGCTGAGTCGCACCATCGCGCCATGATCATTGAAGTAATGGGCAGGCATGCAGGATGGATTGCAATGCATGCGGGAATAGCCGGCGGCGCTGACCTGATCTTGATACCGGAAAAGGAAATTAAGATCGATGATGTAATAAAAGTAATGAATGACAGAGAGCAGCGCGGAAGAACATTTTCGATCATTGTAGTTGCTGAAGGCGCTAAGATCAGTGAATCTGACCAGAAAGCATCTGAAATGATATTGCAGGACGAGAAACTTGATGCGTTCGGTCACGTAAGGCTGGGCGGGATAGCTAACCTGCTTGCGGAAATTATCGAAAAGAAAACCGGAGTTGAAACAAGGGCAACCATTCTGGGTCATATCCAGAGAGGCGGCTCACCAACAGCATATGACAGGGTGCTGGGCAGCAGATTTGGCGTACATGCAGTGGAGATGGTTAAAGATGGTAAATTCGGCAGAATGGCTGCGTTGAAGGGAACTGAAATTATCGATATACCGATACAGGATGCGGTTGAAAGCCTGAAAACAGTAGGCGATGACTTTTATGATGTTGCCAGAACATTTTTCAGATAGAAGAGGTATAATTGATATGTATTATGTAAATAAATGCATATCAATTTTTCTGTTCATAACACTATTCGGAGGTTGCGTTAATTGGTTCAGTTCTAATAGGATTAAACCTTATTCATTTAGTAATGGCAAGTATGAGTTAAGCATTAGATTCGCAAAAGAAGAGTTTAAGGTATTTGAACCCGTTTTAGCGGAATTTACATTAGTAAATCATGACACTTTACCTTTGCTTCTAAGGAGGGATTTTACTTCCTCAGGTGAAAACACTTCGAGATTTATTTTTTTAGATAAGGATAATCATGTTAAAACGTCCAGTTCTAAATATTTTGAAAGAGCGTTTATAATGTATGATACTGTCCCTAACTTTTTCTTACATCCCGGTGATACCCTTTATTCCTCAATGATAATAAACAACTGGGGTATTGCACTTGACAAAAAATCAATTTCAAACGCCAGCTATTTTTTTAATAGTTGGGGCTATTTCCCTAAAGGCATATATAGACTTTACTATGAATATCCGCTGATTGATTCTCTAACCGGTAATCGTTCCGGTGTTTCTTTATTCAGGTCTAATGAAACTACTTTTAGTGTTATTGAAAACAATATTGAAGAAAAATATCTTTTGAAGCAGGTTCTTGATAGCAGTAAGAGGACTAACATGATTGATTACTATGAAAGAATTATCAAACAATATCCTGCGAACGAATTTAGGGAGCATTTTTTTTATGAATACATTAAGTACAAATATTCAGGCTACCGAAATGCCGAAACCCTTGTTTTTGATTATGAGAAGTTCATTTCAGAGTTTCCGGAATCATCTTATTTACTGCTGGATGATTTTATGTATAATTACATATATGCTTTGATAAAGGACTTCAAAGACGTCAATACAGCCTCAAAATTCCTCAGATCAAGAATAACCAACGCAAAAATTCTTAAATTTATTTCACATACAAATAGATTGCAGAATATTGTAATTCACAAATGGCATTAAAAATTTCTTTGAATAATTGCATATTTTTGCATATATTTGTGGTTTGCAGGAATAAATACGCTTATTTTAACCCAAATTAGGGTTAATAAGCAATATTGTTAAACAGGTAGAAAGGTTTTTTGATGTCTTCATTAAAGGCGCGTAAAAAGATTACTCATAAAGAGATAAAGAAGGATAAACTTGTTACAGGTTATTTTGAAGCCAGGAACTGGCTTGATAAGGATGAGAACAAGAAGAAACTTTATATTGGTGTTGGAGTATTAATTGTTCTGATTGCTGCGGGATTTTTATACTACAACAATAAGAAAGCTAAGAACGAAGAAGCTGAAGTTAAGCTTTCTGCAGTAATAGGTTTGTATGAACAGGGTAAGTACCCCGAGGCTGTAAACGGTGACCCTGCCGCCAACATTACAGGTCTTGCACAGATAGTTAATGAATACGGCAGCACTGAAAGCGGCGAAACGGCAAAACTCTATCTTGGTAACTGCTATTTCAACATTAAGGATTACGACAATGCCCTTAAGCAGTTTGATGCCTATAGCGGTGATAACGACATTGTGAAATCATCATGTATTTCAGGCATGGGAGCTGTTTATGAAGCGAAGGGTGACCTTAAAAAAGCAGGCGAGTACTTCGAAAAAGCCGCCAATGTAAATAAGTCAGTTGTCATAAATCAGGAAAACCTGTTCTATGCAATCCGCGCGTTTACAACTGCCGGCGATAAAGAAAATGCAAAAAGGGTTTTTGCCAAATTAAAAGAGCAGTATCCAAAGTCAAAATATCTGAATGAAGCAAAGAGATTTGAGTCAGAATTCAAAAACTGATAATAACTAATTTCAGGATAATAAACACAAAGTTTCTTTTTTGAAGCTTTGTGTTTTTTTTGCCCTGAACAATTCCGCATTAAGTACTAAAACATTTGAACTGGTTAGATATAGTAATTGTGCTGTTGGTTACACTGCCAACATTCTTCGGGTTCCGCAAAGGATTCTTAAGGAAACTGCTGGGCATAGCAGGTATAATCCTGGGTTTTATTCTTGCTGTTAAATTCTATGACTCCCTAACGCCGCTGCTTTCCAAAGTTATCAAAGAAAACCCTGCTTTTGTTAATGTACTCAGTTTTCTCATTATCATAGGTGTTGTATACGGAACTTCAATCTGGCTGGCAAGATTCATTGCCAATATGAATTCTGGTACCAGCATAATTGATAAGATACTCGGAACAGCGGTTGGATTTATACAAGGACTTCTTGTAGCAAGCGTACTGCTTTACAATCTCTCATTCGCGAACCTGCCCTCGGCTGAAACAAGGAACAGCTCTTTGCTTTATGGCAGCGTAACAAAAATAGCCCCTGCAGTGTTTGATAAGATACTCGAGTACTTCCCGGGTCTTGAAGACCTGTACAGGGAATATAAAACACCTGTACTGAAACCGGGAGAACAGCAGAATACTCAGCCGGTTGAAAAGAATGAAAATATTAAGAAAGAAAACAAGAACAATAACCAGCCTAAAGGAAAATGAACACTGTACTTATAATTGAAGATGATAAGGCAATTGTTGATGTCCTTAAGATGATACTTGAGCATGACGGTTTCAGGATCGAAAAGGCTTTTAACGGCCCAACCGGTATTGAAAAATTCAAAGAAACAGCACCTGATATAGTGCTGCTTGATATACGCATGCCTAAGATGGATGGCATAGAAGTTCTGCAGGAATTGAGAAAGCTTGATAAGAATTCGATCATTATAATGATATCCGGGCACGGGAACATCGAGACCGCTGTGCAAACCACAAAGCTTGGAGCATATGATTTCATTTCCAAACCATTTGATGTTGAAAGGTTAAAACTTACAATTCAGAACGGCCTGAATTATAAAAAACTTCTTGCTGAAAATGAAAGCATGAAGATGAAATTTGATGCTGATGCTGAATTCCTTGGAAACAGTGAAGAAATGAAAAGGCTTAAAGACCAGGTTTCAAAAATTGCATCAACTTCAAGCAGGGTTTTGATAACCGGAGAGAACGGTACCGGAAAAGAACTTGCGGCAAAACAGGTTCACAAACTCAGCGATAGATCAGATAAACCATTTGTTCACGTGAATTGCGCTATCATTCCCAAGGACCTACTGGAAGTAGAGCTTTTCGGAAGCGTTGAAGGATACCTGTCATTTTCACCGGGTAAACGACTTGGAAAATTTGAAATTGCCAACGGCGGCACACTTTTCCTTGACGAAATTGCCGACTTGAGTATGGAATCGCAGGCAAAACTTCTAAATGTTCTTGGTGAAAACAAGATCGAACCCTTGGGAGGCAATACAGAAATACCTGTGGATGTCCGCGTTATTTCTTCAACAAATCGTAACCTGAACCAGTTGATAGCGGAAGGAAAATTCCGCGAGGACCTTTTCCACAGACTGAATGTTCTTACCCTGGTTATACCGCCGCTTAGAAGCCGCAAAGAAGATATTCCTGAGCTTGTATGCCACTTTACAAAAGAGATTTGCCTGAAAAATGAAATGCCTGAGAAATCATTTACACCAAAGGCACTCGATTACCTGAGTTCCTTAAAATGGCCGGGCAATGTTAGGGAATTAAAGAATACGATAGAACGACTGATAATACTTTCGGATTCAGATGTTATAGACAGGAAGAACATTGAATCGGAAAACAGGGCTTACACATCTGAAATGGATAAGCTTGTGAATTCCGAGAGTACCTTAAGGGACTTTCAGGATATTTCAGAAAAGATCTACATTGAGAAGAAATTAGCAGAAAACAACTGGAACATATCAAAAACCGCAGAAGCACTGGATATCCAGCGCAGCCACCTTTATACCAAAATAAAGCAGTTTAACATAGAAAATCCCGAAAAAGACGACAAAAGTCATTAATTGCGCTGATAAAAATCAGTAGGAAATATGATTAATGTAGGCACTTTATTGCTTATTGCTTATATCAACATATTTACCTATAATCACGTCAATTCATAACCAAATTTTTATTAATTTTTAACAAAAATAATGATAATCAAGAATTACCTACTGGCATTTTTGCTGATGCTCTCAATTTTCTGCATTAATGAAAATCAGACCTATTCACAGCTTGGGAATAGCAATATGACCCTGTTTGGAAATAAAAATGACCATCCCGGAACGGGAGGCAATTTGTACTCTGCGTTATGGGGATACAGGGCTCCGGACGGACGTGAATATGCAATTTTAGGCTGCGCAACAGGAACAGCATTTTACGATATTACTGATTCGGCTAATATTGTTGAAGTTGGTTTCATTCCAGGACCAACAAGCAACTGGCGCGAAATGAAAGTATTTTCAAACTACGCTTACGTTGTTTCAGAAGCAACAAACAGCAAAATACAGATCATAAATCTGGCTAATCTGCCGGCATCAGTAACGCTGGTTGGTACTTCCAATATGTCAAATCACAGTTCAACACATTCTATTTCACAGGATGGACCGTATCTCTACCTGCATGGCTGTAACAGCAGCTTTGGACAGGGAGTTACTGTTGTTGATCTGACAAATCCAACTTCACCCGTTAAAAGAGGCGGCTGGAATACCCAGTACGTTCATGACAGCAGGGTAAGAAATGATACTATTTATGCCTGCAATATTTACGATCCACCGGGAACAATTTCTGTAATTAACGCCGCAAATAAGGATAACCTCACTACAATAACGTCATGGGTTAATAATCCAAATCCCTTCCCGCATAACGCAGCTTTAACAGCAGGCAGAACTTATATCTATACTACAGATGAAACTTCTTCACCTAACGGAAAACTTAAAGTCTGGAATATTTCAAACTTATCAAACGTAACATTTGTGACAAACTGGCAGCCAACAGGTATTACAACAGCTATTGTACACAATGTTGAAATCTACGGTAACTATGCATTGGTTGCCCATTACACAGCAGGCATTAGGCTTATAAATATTTCAAACCCTGTGGCACCAACAGAAGCCGCATGGTATGATACATATCCATCAAATAATGCAAATACATATAACGGCTGCTGGGGTGTCTACATGTTCCCTTCAGGCAAGATCATTGGTTCAGACAGGCAGACAGGACTTTATGTTATAAAACCAACAATACCGCTGGTTGGTATAAATGACCCTGTTAATAATACGCCTGATAAATTTGAGCTGAAACAGAATTATCCAAATCCGTTCAATCCGTCAACTTCAATTGAATTCAGCTTAAGCAAGGCTGCACATGTTACTTTAAGAGTATTTGATGTACTTGGCAGGCAGGTTGCTGTTTTAGCCGATGAGTACAGACAGTCAGGTTCACATAAAGTCAGTTATGATGCAGGCAGACTTTCAAGCGGAGTGTATTATTATACACTGACAACAGATAACGGATTCAGCGAAACAAAAAAGATGATCCTGAATAAATAAAATATTAAATCAATTGAAAAAAGTACTTTTATTTCTATTTGCTTCAATAATTACTGCAGCAAATATATTCGCCCAGCTTCCTAATCAGAATACCATTCTGCTTGCGAATAAGGATGAGCACGGCAACGGTTACTCAGCATTGTGGGGATACGCAGGACCAAACGGCAGGGAGTATGCAATCCTTGGCTGTAACACAGGTACTGCTTTCTATGATATTACTGATACTGCCAATATTCACGAAGTTGATTTCGTTACCGGAGTTACTTCAGGCTGGCGTGAGATGAAAGTATTTTCAAGTTATGCCTATGTAGTTTCTGAAGGAACAAACAGCCGTCTGCAGGTGATTGCTCTGCAATACCTGCCTGATTCTGTCAGTCTTGTTGCAACATATTCGTATTCAGGTTATTCCAAAACACATTCAATTTCACAGTCGGGACCGTATTTATACTTGCATGGAGGAAATGTAACTCTTGGCGGCGCTGATGACGGCGGATTAACAATCCTAGACATTACAAATCCTACAGCCCCTGTTAAAAGAGGGTCTTGGTCAAATTTCTACGTTCACGATTCAAGGATATTAAATGATACTATCTACGCATGTAACATTTACGATCCGCCCGGAACGATATCTGTGATTAACGCTGCTAACAAAGATAACCTGGTTAATATTGCTTCATGGGTTAACAATCCAAACCCGTTCCCGCATAACTGCGCGATTCCAAATGACAGGAGGTTCATTTATACTACTGATGAAACTTCATCACCCAACGGTAAACTGAAGGTTTGGAATAAATCGAATCTAAATAATGTAACACTTGTAACAACATGGCAGCCAACTAATATTACAACAGCTATTGTTCATAACGTTGAAATATATAATAATCTCGCGGTAATTGCTCACTATACAGCCGGTATAAGGATTCTTGATATTTCAAATCCGCAGGCTCCGCAGGAAATTGCATGGTATGATACTTATCCTAATAACAACAATGCCCAATTTTCAGGCTGCTGGGGAGTTTTTATGTTCCCATCATCAGGAAAGATAATTGGAAGTAATATTGGCGAAGGTCTGTTTGTTATTAAGATTGGAAGCACTGTTACAGGAATAACAGGCAATTCATCAATTCCCGATAATTATTCATTAAAGCAGAATTACCCGAATCCTTTTAACCCAAATACGACAATTGAATATAATGTACCAAAATCTTCTTATGTTACATTAAAAGTATTCGATGTTGTAGGAAGACAGGTAGCACTGCTTGCTGATGAATTCAAGATAGCCGGTACTTACAAACAAACATTTGATGCCGGAAGATTGGCAAGCGGCGTTTATTATTACACACTGGCAACAGATAATGGATTTACCGAAACAAAGAAGATGATTTTAAACAAGTAACGGAGTTACCTGTGAAATCCGGCCTTTGTCGGATTAAGTAAGTAATGAATTTAATACAATTTTATCTAAGGCCTGTTCATTGAACAGGCTTTTTTATTGATATAAAGTGATATTGTTTTTGGTAAACTCTATAATTAAATTAAAGATATTAAACCCCGCTTGAAGAGACAAGGTCTCTTTTGCATTATATAGCAGGGGAGTGCGTTAAAATTCAATAAATAGTATGATTAAGTATGAATGAAAGTGAATATATTGTATTATGTGAGACTTACGATTTTATGGAGTCTGAATTAATTGAAGCGCTGCTTACAGATAGCGGTATTGAATTCCATACTAAGAATAAGGCAGATACTTCATCAGGTGAGCTTGGGACAAGGATAATGGAGAGAATTTCAACCGGTGTACCGATAATTATTTATGTGAAGGCAATTGATGAACAAAAAGCTTATGATCTGCTGAATGAAGACCGCTCGCATCTGCTTGATGATGAAAATCTTGATTTCGGCAAAACCGAAGATGAAAAGGATGCATAAAAAGAACAGGATAGTATTTGAAATTACGCCTGGGTTGTACTCCTTTGCCTTAAAATCTCATACAAAAACACACCTGCTGAAACTGACACATTCAAAGAATCAATCTTACCGATCATAGGTATTTTCACAAGGCTATCACAAAGATTAATGATGTTCTTCCTCAATCCTTCACCTTCACTGCCAAATACCAGCGCGCATTTATCAGGAAATCTGAAATTATAAATATCTTCATCAGTTTTTAACACTGTACCTATAATTTTGTAACCTGATTCCTGTAAAACCTCAATTGTTTTGTAAATATTGGGCTCTTTTGATATTTTAATGTAATTTGTGGCCCCAGAAGAGCTTTTTATCACTGTATGGTTCACTTTTACAGAGTTCTTGTCAGAGATAATGATACCATCAGCACCTGCGGAGACCGCAGTCCTTATAACTGCCCCAAAATTATGCGGATCCTGAATTTCATCAAGTATTACGAGGGTAGTTTTTTCTTTGTCATTAAGTGATTTTAATATCTCAGTGGTTTTGGTATACTCAAAATCCTTAACCTCAGCATAGATGCCCTGGGATATACCTTCGGATTTATCGTTCTTATCGAGTATCTTTTCAAAATGTGACTTTGGCATTTTAGCTATATCAATATTTTTCGATTTAGCTATGCGCTCTATTTCTTTTATTTTATTATCACTTATTACATCCAGTAAAACTATTTTTATTATAGATTCAGGTGAAAATTTTATAGACTCTATAACCGGATTTCTTCCTATTACTAGCATTAAATATGTTTAAGTTTTTGTTTATATTTGAAGA
>CAZQYL010000073.1:0-10424 GCA_964597425.1 uncultured Ignavibacteriales bacterium
TAGAGCATCTGACTGTTAATCAGAGGGTCGTAGGTTCAAGTCCTACCTTCGGAGCGAAAAAAGCCCATTTTAGGGCTTTTTTAATATAAACTTAGAACATTATGTCAAACGAAGAGAATAACAACTTACAACAGCAGATCAACATAGAAATTGGCGAAAAAGAGGCGGAAGGGATATATTCAAATTTGGCGATAATATCACACTCCCCTGCTGAATTTATAATTGATTTTACACGTGTACTGCCGGGAATACCTAAATCAAAAATAAGTGCAAGAATAATCATGACACCGCAGCATGCAAAGATGCTGCTTGGCGCGCTTAAAGATAATATCGATAAGTTCGAAAATCAGTTTGGCGAAATACAGCTTGTTGGCGGACCGCCGCAGGGCGGCTTTGGCTTTCAGCCAACAATTAATCCAAAAGATGAAAAGATAAATTAGACGTTTTAATTTAACAATACTTTTCTTTACAAAGAACCTGCACAATGTGCGGGTTTTTTTATGCGAAATTCCTTTTGACAACTTTGTCATCCTTTTACGTTATCTCCAGGTTTCCTTTCACATAAAAACAACATCTTAATGTATGGCATAATATTTGTACTTACTTGTTTTAAATAATTATGTTCAATAAAAAACAAGGAGAGCAAAAATGAATAAATTTATCAATTATGTAACTGCAATGATGTTATTCCTGGTTACCGGTGCTGGCGTGCAATCACAGTGGCAGGAACAGGTATCAGGATTAACTACATCGCTTAATTCCGTTTCAGGCGTGAATGATAATATTGCATGGGTATGCGGTAATGCGGGTAAGGTTTTGAGAACGAACAATGGCGGTATAAACTGGATAAATGCCACCGGTACAGGTATTCCGGGAACACTGGACCTGTATAATATTTTCGCAATTGATTCTACAACTGCCCTGGTAACGGGCTCAAATACCACAGCTTATGTTTACCGTTCAACAAACGGAGGGTTAACCTGGGTGCAGGTTTTTACACAGACCGGCGGATTTCTTAACGCAATCTGGATGACAACACCGATGACCGGTGTTATGTATGGTGACCCTGTTGGCAGCAGATGGTCACTTTGGCGTACAACAAACGGCGGAGTAAACTGGGATTCCACTGGTATGTTCGTTGCACAGGCCGGTTCAGAAGCCGGTTGGAACAATGCCCTCTTTGTTTCAGGTTCCAACATCTGGTTTGGAACCAATAACAGCAGGGTTTATTATTCTCCGCTCACTGGTCTTACGGGCACCTGGCAGGTTCAGTCTACAACACAGGCCAGTTCCTATGCAATATGGTTCAATACAACCACAAGCGGAATGCTGGGTGGTACGCAGCTAATGGCAACCAATAACGGCGGTGTGAACTGGACAGCAGTAACTTCGCCGGGTTCAGGTAATGTTACCGGTATAACCGGAAGCGCAACTAACTGGTGGTTCACCAGGCAGGCAACATCTATTTACCGGACTACAGATAACGGCGTTACATTCACTACAGATTACACTGCACCTGCAGGTACATTTACGCACATCCAAAAAGCAGCAACAGGAAGCAGAATGTGGGCAGTTAGGAATAACGGTGGAATTACCTCTTCGTTAAGCACAGTGGGAATTGAACCGGTTTCAACAGAGATCCCCGGAGCATTCAGTCTTTCACAGAATTATCCTAATCCGTTCAACCCGGCAACTAAATTCAATTTCTCTTTGCCTGAAGGTGCAAATGTATCTATCAGAATTTTTGATATTGCAGGAAGAGAAGTTGATGTGATTGTAAATAACCAGTTCATGTCACAGGGTGTATACACCGTAAACTACAGCGCGGATAGGTTAAGCAGTGGTGTTTACTTCTACAGGATAACTGCCAATGAATTTGTTGAAACTAAAAAGATGGTTCTGACAAAATAATTATTTTTGCTGTAATTGAATAAATACAAAAGCCCGGGACAATGCCGGGCTTTTGTATTTCAGAAATGCACCAATAATACTAAGTGTTATTCTTCATTCGTAATTTCATTGTTATCGCTGCCCAGGCTGTAGTAGTTATTCTCCTCATCTTCATCTCCTGCTGCTTCAAGTGTATCGTCAAGTTCACTTCCGGGAGTATCAATTAGATCAGTAATTATGTTCGGATTCTTCTTTAATATCTCATCATCTGCCCCGCTTTCTGCTTTCAGCGGCCTTTCGGCAAGTTTTTCAGGGTCAATATCAGTTTCTTTATCTCTTGAATAAATATCTTCGCTCTCGGGGTAGTCAGGGTAATCAGGATACTTATTTTGTGAAACATCCTCAGGTAATTCTGTTAATTTGGTGCTGTTTTTGGGTTCAAAGAAATTCCTTTTCTTCATTTTAATACCCTCGTTTAAAATTGAATAATTCACTCTTTTATATAATAAACACTCAAAATACCGTAGCTGTTTCTATGGCAATTTTCTTACTTTTTCAGATCGTAAAGAAGTATCTGTAATTAGCCTTTTTACGTTAGGTTTCTGCATATTTCGTATATTGCTAACTTCTTAAAAAATCACTAATTTTCCTTAAGTTTTTTCAAAAATTAAACAAAACACAGATGAAATTTTTTGCGGTACTAATTATTACCATATTTGCTATTGCCAATGTACCGGCACAGGAAAAATGGTCAACATCCAGAAAACCCGTTATGGGAAGTTACACAAAGCTCCCTTCCGAGAATTACTCGTGGCAGAATACAAACAAAACAACCAATGTATACCAGCAGGATAACATGGTTATCACAGTAGGACCCAGTGTGAGGGTTTTACCTACATCCAATGCTCAGCAGGATGAGATAGTGCTTGTAAGGCATCCTATCAATCAGAACATCATGTTTGGCGGTGCTAATACAACTGCCGGCGGTGTTTATGGCCAGGGTGGTTACATCACAACAGATGGCGGAGCAACATGGACAGGAAACAACCTGCTTTCTCCATTCACACAATCATCAAGCGACCCGGGTCCAACAATTGATAAGAACGGCGTTATAATTTTTACCACACTGGATTCACCCGGAATGGTAGCCGCGTATTCAACAAACAACGGCGTAAGCTGGTCAGGCAGGATCACAATACAATCAGGCAGCGTAGATAAGAATTTCGCTGCATCAGATGATGCAGTATCAAGCGCATATTACGGCAGAAGCTATTGCGTATGGAGCAATTTTGCATTAGGACAGCCGCCTATTATGTGCGGCTATACAACAAACAGCGGTGTATCGTGGACAGGCGTAATGCAGGTAAACACACCTCTCTCAGGTCATTACTCCCAGGGCTGCGATGTAATGTGCGGACCAAACGGTCAGGTTTACATTTGCTGGGCAGCACCTACATCAGCATCACCTTACACAGAAGATTATTGCGGCTTTGCAAGTTCCACAACCGGCGGTACTTCATGGACCGTTTTAAATAACGCGTTTGACATGAACGGCATCCGTGCAACAACATTCAATGGATGGAATTTCAGAGTTAACGGTTTCACAAGAATCGGTGTAGACAGATCAGGCGGACCCAGGAACGGCTGGATATACATTGTTGCAGCAGAAAAGAATCTTGCACCCGCAGGAACAGACGCAGACGTGATTCTGCACAGCTCATCTAATGGCGGTGCAACATGGTCAGCAGGCGTTAGGGTTAACCAGGATCCGCTGAATAATGGTAAAGTACAGTTCTTCCCTGCAATCAGGGTTGATGAAAACGGCGGAGTAAACGTATGTTACTACGATAACAGGAATTATCCATCAGTTGGTGACTCATGTGAAACATACATGTCACGTTCAGTTGATGGCGGCGCAACATGGGCAGACGTTAAAGTAAGCGATCATGCATGGAAAGTAAAAGGAGAAGCAGGCTTAGGTACATACGGCGGTGACTATATTGGTATCTCTTCCGGTAATGGAAAAATATTCCCGTTCTGGTTTGATGATAAGACAGGTACAATGCAGGCATGGGTAGCGGCAGTTACCCCTGAAGCTGTTGGAATCAGCGGTAATACCAATGAAATACCTGCATCATTTGAGCTGAACCAGAATTACCCGAATCCGTTCAACCCGAATACTACAATTGGTTTTGCACTGCCAAGTGAACAGAATGTTAAGCTTGAAGTATTTGATATGTCAGGTAAAAGTGCAGGCGTATTGGTAAACAGTGACTTAAAAGCAGGCACATATAAATTTGACTATAACGCTTCAGATCTTGCAAGCGGAATTTATTTCTATAAATTAACTGCAGGTAATTTTGTAAGCACTAAGAAGATGATACTAGTGAAGTAAAATATTGTTTCACGCTGTAACATAATTTTAAAACCCCGCTTTACAAGCGGGGTTTTTATTTATAATTAAAGATGTATTATAGAAAGCTACACAGGCAGGAATGCCTGTGTAGCTGATTTCTATATACCCATACTGGCGAGCATTGCGGAAATATTATTAACTTTTTCAAACAGCTTAGGGTGTGAAACCTCAAATTCAGTTACTGAATCTCTTAGTTCATTCAATGCGCTTTCAATCAGGTCAGGGTCTTTTTCTTCCTTTGTAAGTTCATCGGCTGAGCGTTTAACACTCGATGAAATATTTTTCATCTGCTCCGGTTTCCCTGCGGCACCCATTTCACTTTCAAGTTCATCAAGCAAACCAAGGAGTTCCTTCTTCTTTTCTTCATTTATCGCGCTATCGGCCGCAAGCTTATCTTTTATTTCCTGTAAAGTATCTTTCATTTCAGAATTTAGTTAAGTTTATTTTACAAATATACACTTTTAAAGAACAGAATGACAATAAAAAAAAGACGTCCTGATGGACGTCTTTCTTAAATCAATTGATACAAAATTCTTTTATTCTAATACAAATATATTCTTATCAGCGCAAATATCTTTCAATGGTTTTGGCCATATTGTTACGCTTACTTCGCCTAAATGGGCTTTCCTTAAAAGAAGCATCTGCAGCCTTGATTGGCCTATACCGCCGCCCACGCTTAAAGGAACTTCATTATTCAGAACTGCACTATGATATGGTGTTGAAACCAGATCAAGCTGATTTGAAAGTTTCAACTGCTCTCTGAGTGTATCAGCGTTAACCCTGATACCCATCGAAGAGAGTTCATGTCTGCGTTTTGTTAAATGATTCCAAACAAGTATATCACCATTTAAGCCATGATATTCTTCACCGTTCTTACCTGTTGTTGGGGTGACCCAATCATCGTAGTCAGCAGCGCGCATTTCATGCGGGTAACCATCTTTTAATACCCAGCCAATACCAATTATGAATACTGCAGGATATTTCTGAAGTATCTGTGTTTCTCTCTGTTTCCTCGGCAGGTCAGGGAACATTTCAAGAATCTCTTCTGCATGTAAGAATACAAGCTCTTCGGGTAAATTCGGGAATCTTGGATCTTTTAGCTGTGGGAACATTTCCTGGACATATTTTTCTGCGCCTACAAATACTTTCCAAATACCTTTAACTATCATTTTCAGGAAATCAAGATTGCGGTCCTTAGCAGTAATTACTCTTTCCCAATCCCACTGGTCAACATAGCTTGAGTGGTCATGATCGAGGAAGTAATCTTTCCTTACAGCTCTCATATCGGTGTTAAGTCCTTCTCCGGGCTCCATACCGAATTGTTTCAAGGCAACTCTTTTCCATTTTGTAGCAGCCTGCACAACCTGTGCTTCCATTCTCTTCGGAAGTCCGAGTCCGCACGGGAATTCAACCGGTGTTCTTGAGCCGTCACGGTCAAGATTATCGTTAACACCGCTTTCTTTATCAACTATAAGAGGAACCTGAACCATCATTAAATTAAGTTCTTTGCATAAGTTCTCTTCAATATAGCTCTTTACGGCATATATAGCTTTCTGTGTGTCTTTCTTGTTCAGTATTGATGAATAGTTTTCAGGAAGTATTTTTGCTACTTCGGGGTAAGTGCTGATACCTGGACCTGCAAGATCCGCTTTTTTATCTGACATTGTTAATTCTCCGTTATATTATGTTATTTGTTACAAGAAACAATTTACCTATTTACACAAAATTATCTGTTTTACACTATTTTAACTATGATATGGGTCAACCGGAGAAATGATATAAATCATAAAGAAACCCGCCTTTTATCTGAGTTTTCTCAAATAAAACGCGGGTATAAAGTCCGGGGAAGAACAGACCCTTAGACAGCCGTCAATTCTTCACTGTAATAATTCATTGCCAGTTTCTCTTTCATCAGCTGGATATTTTCAGCGATCAATGCGGTTATTTCCTGGGATGAAAGCTTATCGGTGTTTATCACCATATCATAATGATGCGGGTCATTCAGATCCACACCAAAGAGCTTCTTAACGTAATCGTGTCTTTCGTGGTCCTCTTTTTTTATGTATTCCTCTGCCTGCTTAAGACCTAATGAATACTCATCAACCATGTGCTTTACTCTCTTCTGAATTGAGCCTATTAGCCTTATATGCAGTCCATTTGGGTGATGCCTTGTAATGTAAAACGACCCTCTGCCAACAATGATAACGTTGCCCATATCGGCAAGTTTTATAATTGATTTGCTGATATTATGAGCCATTTCGCGTTTTGTGGGATGCATCCCGAAAAGTTCTTCAAACATTGTCTGAATATCTGAGAACTTCCTTTCAGGCAGTAAACCCTGCATTCTGCTGAGGTTATAGTCTTCAACAACCCTTTTCACGAGATCCTTATCATACAGGGTCCACGGACACTCGCCAGGTAATTGGTTCGCTGCAAGCTCATCGAGCAGGCTGTGTGTAATTGCTGTTTCGCCGGTTCCGGCTTCTCTGGAAATTGTGATAAAAGGAAGCAATCTGGGGTGGAAACCCTCACTTCTGGTGAGCTCATTGCGTTTTAACTGGCAGAAAAGGTATGATTTGCTTAGATCAACAAATTTATTGTATTCCATTACACTTTACCTCCGTTTCAGTAGGTTAGCGTTTTATTATTTTATTAAGCAAAGTTGAGACACTTTACCTTCTAAACAAATATAATACAGTAAACAAGGTTTACCAATGACTGGTATCAGGCAGGATAGTGATATATATCTATACAGCGCGAATTAAGCGTATATTCAGTGAATCAGAAGAATATCTTCTTCGCTTTGGAAATATCTTCCTGCAGCAGGTTATAATTTTCGGGGAATTTTTCTTCGGTGAATATCTTCAGCGCATCATCAAAGGATGCGATCGCTTTGTGGTAATTCTCTGTTTTATCTTCGTAGCCGGCAAGGCTTAGGTACGCTTTACCAAGCCCGAATTTACACTCCGCAAACTGGATAGGATATTTATTTTCAGTGCGTATCTTAATTGATTCCTCAAAAGCATCAATAGCCCGGTAAAGCGGTTCAGCATTGTTTTCAAGCTCGCTTTTAACCAGGAAGGCATCACCCAGATTGAACATTGTATTAGCATACTGGATTGGAACCTGTTCAGGCTTTCTTACTTCAAGCGCTTCTTCAAATGCGCTGATTGCTTTATCTAAATTCTGTTTCTTATCCTTTATCACTGCAAGCATTGAATATGCGTTGCCGATGTTATTTTTCGTAAGCCCGTACTGCAGCGGCGCTTTTTCTTTAGATTGCAGTGCAAGCACATCGTTATATGCTTCTATGGAGCGCTTCAGATTGCTTTCAGCATCTTCGATTTCTGAAAGCCGTGCGTAAGTATTAGCGATATTATTTTTAGTAAGTGCGTATAATTTCGGGCTCTCCTTAATTATTTCTACCATAAGTGCTTCCTCAAATGAAGAAATTGCCTTCTTGTAATTAGCTGTTCTATCTTTTACTTCAGCCAGTATAAGATATGCGCCGCCAAGATTATTATGCGCCCTTGCATATTCCTGAGGGTAAGCCCTTTTACTGAATACTTTTAACGCTTCATTGTAAGCATTTATGGCAATCAGACAATTCTCTTCCCGTGATTCTACCTCAGCAAATGCAGTATAAGTGTTGCCTATCCTGTTCTTAATTCTCGCGTATTCAACCGGGTGAGTTTCTATACTTATTGTTTTTAAAATTTCATTAAAATATTCAATTGATTTCGCACAGTTTACAAGTGTATCCTGTACTTTTGAAAGCGACCAGTATGACTGCCCGAGGTAACTTTCTGCTTTAATATATTCATTATGCTGTTTATCTTTATCTATCAGTATAAGTACTTTTTCAAATGCGTCAATAGCAATCTTCATATAATTGCCAATTTGAGTATCAACTATACCTATATCATAAGCCCTTTCGCCCAGCATCTGCAATACTTCCGCGTTATCTGTAAATACTTCTGTCATGCTTTCAAAAATATCCGTCTGCTGAAGCTCAACTTCGGGTTTCACAACAAACTCAAGGTAAGCATCTTCAGCCCATACTTTGTTCCTTCGGGCAATTTTTACAAATTCCTTATCTTCAAGGTTTTTTATCCAGCCCGTCCATTCAAAATCCCTGCCCTCCAGCTCAAATAAACCGGCTGCTTTCTTTATCCATTCAAGCCTGAATATGCTGTTCTCTTCATATATACCGCTTTTGTAGAGATTGCGTAATGAGCGCAGAATAGTTTTTTCTATATTATCACAATTATCAAAGCGTCTTTCCATTTCGCTTAGCCGCATAAAAATGGAGCCAATTGTACCGTTGAATTTCACGGTATCCCATTTCATTCCCAGCTTTTCAGAAACAAGCCTGCCTTCATCAGCAGAAATTTTTTCCATCTCAATTATATCATCACCGAAAATAATATCCAGGTCAAGATTCTGCTCAACCATTTTGTTTCTTACTTTCTTATACTCCCTGCCTGAGTGGCATGTAGCCACTATCGGTATTCCTCTTTCTTTAGCTTCGCGGAAAAGAAGGTAGAAGCTATCCTGTCTTTCGATGTAATACTGCAGATCATCAATAAAAATCATTTGCGGTTTCCAAAAGATAAAGTCTTTTGGGAACTGAAAGTTTTGAACAGGCACACTTCTGGGGACAAGCAGATGCACGGGTGTTTTTAATTGTTTTAAAGCGTTGTAAAATGAGCGGGTCTTTCCGCTGAGCGGCGGGCCGACAATGATTATGTTACGTCTGCGTTCCAAAGAACGCTGTATCTGGTTATCAATACTACGGGTGTAATAGTACTCTTCAAACGGGCGTTCGCCAAGAAGCTCCCTGGCTTTGAGTTTTTTACTGCTTTTCCAGATAACAGAATAGTAGTTCCTGTACTCTTTCCTGAGTTTTAAGATATAGCCTGCCGACGGGGCGGCAATTGTTGCTATAATTCCCAGAATAGTCAATAAAATAGTGAGATCCATTTACACGGTCTTTAAAGAAGCGGGAATGCTATTTTGTTTTTCTAACCTTTTTGTAATTCACACCGCGTTTTTGATTGAACGCGCTAATACCTTCTTTTACTTCACCGCTCAGGTTGTGCAATGAAAGCCAGTCACGTGCATGACCAATAGTAGTATGCCATGAAAGATCGCGCCAGAAATTAAGCTGCTGTTTGGTATACCTTAAACATTCAGGCAGCTTGTTATTCAGCTTCTTAGCCATCAGGTCGACGGCTTCATCAAGTTTCTCGTACGGTACAACCTGGTTAACAAGTCCCCACTCAAGCGCTTTTGCAACGGGAATTTCTTCACAGAGGAATAAAATTTCACGGGCGCGCCTGTCGCCAACCATGATCGGCAAAAACTGCGTAGCTCCCGCGGCAGCTACGCTGCCTCTTGCTGCGCCAACCTGTCTTATGTAAATATGATCAGAAGCTATGGCAAGATCGCAGCTGATATTAAGCTCATTGCCGCCGCCAACTACAATACCATTAAGTCTGGCGATAGTTGGCTTGCCAACATTGCGCATCACTTCGTGAAGCTGAATGAATTCATACATCCATTTATAATAATCGTTCGGATTGCCGAGGAAATATTCCTGCTGTTCATTCAGGTCAGCTCCGGTTGAAAATGCCTGTTTGCCGGCGCCTGTTAAAATAATTACAGCAATATTATCATCCCAGGATGCATCCTTAAATGCAGCAGTAAGTTCATGAATAGTGGTGAGGTCAAGGCAGTTTAGTACTTTTACCCTGTTGATAGTTATGGTAGCCTTATAATCCTCTTTTTTGTAGATTATGTGCTTAAACTTAAAACTTTTGGGTGATTTACCCGAATAGATATTTTTCTTTCCCTGTATCTTTGGCATATTAATGTGTTAATTTTTTTGCAAATTATTCATTATTGCAAAGAGTTACAATTCAATAAATAGTGAAATAGCGAACTAAAGAAACACTGAAATCCTATAATTTGTATCTATTCCTCATCTTATTTTTATCTGTTTCACTATTTAGATATTTCATTATTTCACTTTTTAGATTAAGTTAGCAGAACAAATGACAGATATTTCAGTAATAATAGTAACGTGGAACAGCCGTGATGAAATTGTTAAATGCGT
>CAZQYL010000074.1:0-3742 GCA_964597425.1 uncultured Ignavibacteriales bacterium
AGTGAAAATTTAAGCTGTACTTTCCCGTTAACACTCTTTGCTGATGAAAAGGGGACACTTCCGCATGCTGATACTTCGTTGCTTGCTGAGTTGAACAGGAATATTGAAAGCAATACTAAAGATGTGTTTACGGCAGATGATAAATTTGTCAGACTTGGAGATATCTGTATCGCATGGAATATCTTTCAGCATTTCTACCCCTATTTTGAAATAGCCGGCACAAACTGGAATGAAGTTCTTCCCGAATATCTGAAACTGGCATCAGAAAGCGCTGACGAGTTTGAATTTCATAAAGTACTGATGGAATTCATAGCTGAATTGAAAGACGGTCACGGAAGGGTTGGCTTTAGTAAAAATAAACAAAGAAATTATCCGCCCGTTATTCTAGACTACGCCGAAGGGAAATTAGTTATTTCAAGAATTCTTGACCAAAACAGTACGTGGCCCATAATGGAAGGTGATGAAGTTATTGAAATTGACGGAGTGAAAACTGCTGAGAAAATGAAGCAATTAAGCAGGTATATATCAACGGCAACTCCGCAATGGCTTATTCACAGGCTGCTTAATGAATCGCTTATAGCCGGGAAGGATGGTTCAGTTTTCAATATCAAAATCAAAAGTGAAGATGGTACAGAAGAAATATTTTCAATGAAAAGAAATTTTCCTATAGATGAACTTGTAAAAAAAGGCTGGTATGCTGAATACAGGACTGATGATATTAAAGAGCTTAAAAAAGGTTTATATTATGTTAATCTTGACAGGGCATCTATGAGCAAAATAGACAGCAATATCAGTAAGCTGGCAAATGCCAGGGGAGTAATTTTTGATATGAGGGGCTATCCAAAAGGCAACCATGATGTATTGCGCTACCTTACTGATTCACCGATTCGCTCTGCTTTTTTCTCAGTTAACGAAGTTATTTATCCGGATAGAGTTGAACCCGTTGTTATAGATACTTCTTCCAGGTGGAACTTAGGGCCGCTTGAGCCACGGTTTAAGGGAAAAATTGTTTTTCTGGTGAATGGCAACGCTATAAGCTACGCAGAGAGCGTTATGGGAATAGTTGAAGCATATAAACTCGGCACAATTATAGGTGAGCCAACCGCAGGAACCAACGGTAATGTAAATCCGTTTAATCTGCCCGGCGGATTTTATTTTTCATGGACCGGCATGAATGTTGTAAAACATAATGGTTCACTTCATCATGGTGTTGGTATAATTCCAGATATTTTAGTGAACCGCACTATTAAAGGTATCCGTGAGAAACGCGATGAATATCTTGAAAAAGCTGTTGAAGTAATTGAAAATGCCAGATAAATTATGCTTTGAAAATTGATTTTCGTTTCTTAAGTTACAGTAAACCGGATCATAAATTGAAGAAACCTGCTTATTTATTGATTTTTTCAGATAAGCAGATAACAATAATTGATTCTGCCTTCAACTAAATTTAAATAACAATGCTCGAAACATTACAAAAGAACTGGTGGTTAATTGCAGTAAGGGGTGTTCTTGCAATAGTATTCGGTGTGCTTGCGCTCGCCTCTCCCTATATTGTAATATTTTCACTTATAACATTCTTTGCTTTCTTCGCTATTCTATCGGGATTCTTTATCTTAACTCTCGCTTTTCTTGGTGAAACCGATAACAAAGGATTAAGGATAATCGAAGGATTGATCTTTTTAGGAGCGGGAATTGTTGTATTACTGAACCCAGTATCAGCGCTGGGCGGAATTATGATATTTATTGCTGCGTGGGCGATACTTTCCGGGCTTGTTCATATTGCTGGAGCGATAAAGATGCGCAAGGTTATAACAAACGAATGGCTGATGATACTCAATGGTGTAATATCTATTATATTCGGTATACTGCTTGCGGGAAATTTGATACAGGGCGCGGGTGTAATGCTTATGGTATTCGGCGCATTTGCAATACTCAGCGGGATATTTTCAATCATGCTGGCATTCAGAATAAAAACATACAAATTAAATTAAACTAATATAATCATGGCAGAAGACGAAAATGTAAATCCGGGCGGGATAGATTCAGAAGGCGGCGAAGGCAGTGAAGATATGAACGATGAATATCTTGTATCGGTATTTAAGACCGATAACATGGCAATAATCGCAGTTGTAAAATCGATCCTGGATGAAGCGGGCATTAAATACATGGCTAAAGGAGAAAATATGCAGGGCGTTGTTCCCATTAACGCGTTTCCTGTGGATTTCCAGGTTATGCCGGGTGATGTAGAGTACGCCAAAGACCTGCTTAAGGAAGTTGACGAGAATTCAGACTGGTACAACGAAGATTCACCTGATGATTCTGGTGAAGAAACTCCGGAAAGCGATAAACCTGCTGATGAAAAAACTTAATGCGTTATTTTTTTATAAGTGAAAATGAATTATAGTGAAGATTCCGAAACACTTGTTACGGTTTATACATCCGGTAACAATGCAATTTGCGCTTTGGTGAAATCGATGCTTGATGAAGCAGGAATAACGTACCTGGCGAAGGGTGATAACCTGCAGAGTGCTTATCCGATAAATGCATTTCCTGTTGAATTTCAGGTATTGACAAGTGATGTGGAGTTTGCGAGAGAATTGCTTAAGGATGTTGAAGAAAGCATTGAGATCGATTCACCTGATGATGGTGAATCAGAAGATGATTATGAAGAAGACTAATCATACGGGAAAGATAAACAGATTATGCTGAAGATACTTAAAATTGTTTTTATTGCAGTCCTGGTTTCATACAGCGGCTTATCGCAAACCACCGAGGTTGTATTCATTCAAATGAACGATGTTTACGAAATCGCTCCGCTTGAAGGCGGCAAGTACGGTGGACTTGCTCGCGTAAAAACCGTTATTGATAAGATTAAACAAACCAATCCCCATACATATGTAATACTCTCAGGTGATTTCATTTCACCCAGTGCGCTTGGTACAAGCACATACGAAGATAAACGCATAAACGGCAGGCAGATGGTGGATGTTCTCAATGCCATCGGGCTGGATTTCGTTACATTCGGCAACCATGAGTTTGACTATAAGTATGAAGTACTGCAGGATAGGCTGAATGAATCGATGTTTACATGGATATCCTCCAATACTTTTCAAAACAACAATGGTGAGATCACTCCCTTCAAACAAAACGTTAACCCGGTTCCTGAATATAAGATTATCAAAACCCCGGGGTATTTAAAGGGTCAGCCTATAAGACTTGGTATTATCGGTATCTGCATTAACGCGAACAAGCAGCCTTATGTATCATATAATGATTATTACAGTTCAGCCAAACAGGTTTATACTACAATAAAAGACAGCATTGATTACCTAATTGGCATCACACACCTTAATATTGATGAGGATAAAAAGCTGGCAGCGGAGCTGCCTGAGCTGAAGCTAATAATGGGGGGACATGAACATGTAAATATGCTCCATAAAGTCGGTGAAACCATTATCACCAAAGCCGATGCCAATGCAATTACAGTTTATGTTCACAGGCTTATTTTTGATGAACAGAATAACCTGCTGGAAATTAAAAATGAACTTGTAAGCATTGATGAAAAAATCCCCGAAGAGCCTAAAGTTAAAGAGCTTGTAGATGAATGGGTAACGCGCGCTTTTAAAGGATTCTACGATAAAGGTTTTGACCCGCTTAAGATGGTGATTGACCTGAAAAAAGATACACTCGACGGAAAAGATGAGACGGTACGTTACACACAATGTGCGTTGGGTTACCTGAT
>CAZQYL010000074.1:3842-8555 GCA_964597425.1 uncultured Ignavibacteriales bacterium
GCAGCCGGATATAAAGTTAAAAACGCGCTGATAGATGAAAATAAAACCTATTCCGCTGCAGTTGCTGATTATCTGCTAAGCGGTATGGAAAGTAATTTCGGATATCTGACGAAAGATAGCCCGGGTATTATTAAAGTGACTGAACCAAATCCAAATGATAAAAATGATATGTGCAATGATGTACGTTTTGCGGTAATTAATTATCTTGAAAAGTGGAACAGGTAAAAGAGTGGAAAATATAAATCTAACAACGGTTATTGCAGGCGGATTCTTGGTATTATCTTTTATAATCCTTTATATATTTAAACATAAGAAAAGGAAATAAAACCATTATAACTTATAACTTTAATCACATTACACGATTATGACCATCGTAAATGCACTTACCATTGATTTTGAAGATTGGTTTTGCGTAAATAATCTTTCTGCTTCCATTAAATTTGAGGATTGGGATAAATGTGAATCAAGAATTGAAAACAATACTTCAAGAATTCTAGATCTACTTGAAAAATACAATGTTAAAGCTACTTTTTTTGTCTTGGGCTGGTTAGCAGAGCGGGTTCCCGAATTGATTAAGACAATAGAGCAAAATGGTCATGAAATTGCTTCGCATGGCTACTCTCATATATCATTGAGCAAATTAACTAAAAGCGATTTTGAAGTGGATCTTAAGAGGGCCTTACAAATTACTGAACAAATCATACAAAAAAGGATTCTGGGATATCGTTCTCCTTCGTTTTCAATAACATCTGCTACAAGTTGGGCTTTTGAGATATTAGTCAATAATGGGATTACATATGATTCATCTGTTTTTCCATTGTCATATCATCCGGATTATGGATACCGGGGAGCTGAGACAATAATTCACAGTCCCGTAAACGGTTTGCTCGAAATTCCGCTGAATGTTCTGAATGTGATGGGGCTAAAAATTCCGTTTGGGGGAGGAGGTTATTTTAGGCTTTACCCGCATTTCATTTCAAATTTCATGATGAAAAATCATAATAAAAAAGGGCTTCCCTTTGTCTTTTATCTTCATCCATGGGAAATAGACCACTATCAGCCAAGGCAGAATGTACCTATGACTAAAAAATTCAGGCATTATTACAATCTTAAAAACACACTTAACAAATTTGAGAAGGTTTTGAAGCAATACAGTTTTACAACTATACAACACTTAATTGCGGATTGAAGTGTTTTATGCTAGTAGTAAAAATATCGAAAATAGGGACTGACACCAAAAAGAAAAACCAATGAGTAAATTTGAAAAATATGAACATGATTCCCTTTCGCCCATTAAAATGCTGAGTAATAGTTCGGAATTTTATGTGTTAATGGATAAAAGAAGATCTGTCAGAGATTTTTCCACTGAAACGTTCTCGCTGGAAATAATAGAAAATATTATCATGACTGCTTCTTCGGCTCCATCAGGGGCACATAAACAGCCATGGACATTCTGCGTAATAACGGACCCAGCCATAAAGAAACAGATCCGCGAAGCAGCTGAAAAAGAAGAGTATGATAATTATCATGGCAGAATGGATGAACAATGGCTTGAAGACCTGGCATACCTTGGGACAGACTGGAATAAACCATTCCTTGAAGCAGCGCCTTATCTGATAATTGTGTTTAAAAAGTTATACGACATAACCCCTGAAGGTGAAAAGAAACAGAATTATTATGTAAATGAATCTGTTGGTATAGCTTGCGGTTTCCTGCTTGCAGCAATTCATAATGCGGGGCTATGCGCGCTCACACATACACCCAGTCCAATGGGCTTTTTAAGCAAAATACTTAGCAGACCCGAAAATGAACGCCCGTTTTTATTGATACCTGTTGGATATCCTGCTGAGAGTTGTGAAGTACCTGATCTTAAAAGAAAAGATTATGGAGAAATAGTTCAGATATTCTGAGCTATTTTACAGATTTAGTACAGAGTCAGTTTGTAATTGTTCGGGAGGCTTTTATAAAAGACATTTGAACCTTGAGGCAGTTAACTATCTGAATTTCCCTCATCAGTACAAGGCACTAATTCCTGCTGTTTATTGGTCCCGTTTCACTTTTTCAGTATATCTAAGATCGATCAATGAGCCTTTCACTGATTTTTTTACAGCCTTGATATCAGTTTCTTTCATATCTTTATCTGTCACAATTATACCCGCGTTCTCAGAATTATCTTCAGCGGAATATTCCTGGTATAACTTGTATGTGTAACCGTTATTTGTAAAAGTAAGGTAGTTCAGGTCTAATCCCGCATTTTCTTTGCCGCCGCCTCTATAATAATAACTGTATGTGAAAAGCTGCCATGATGATTCATTCAGTTCAGCCGGGTATTGCAGTTCAACATTACTGTTTGTTCCAAACCTGTAGATAAGATAACTCTCATTTTCACCTTTGCATATCACGGCGGTTTTACCGCCATTGGTTTTGAACCTGAATATTTCCGTTTCACCTTTTTCTACGAGCTGCGCAAATGCCGGAACATATATGACCAGAATCAAAAATAATATTAGCTTTTTCATGTTTTATCTCCTTTGATATTTCCAGTTCCTCGATTTTCCTTCAGTTATCCATTCAATTGCGGTTGCCATACGCTTGTTACGTGTTCCCTCAGTCTTTGCTTCAATTATCCACTCAAGGTATTCACGTTTGTGTGAAGAGGGAAAGCCTTCAAAAACCAGCTTCGCTTTTTTATTTTTGTTCAGCTCTCTTTGAAAGTACGCAGGCATCTTGTATTCTTTTCTTTCATGTTTGGGTTTCTCTTTCTTATTTATCTTTATACCATCGTCATTCAGTTTCTTTGCTTCTTTTATCCACCTTGCAAGTACTGAATCTTTTGGCAGGTCTTCAATTGATCCTACTCTGCCAAGGTTTCCCATCGAACCTTTAGTGTCTTTTCCCATCAGTACATTGCTATCCTTCATTATCGCACCCTTCCAGAAAAAAAGCGCGAAATGTTTTTTGAAAGCCGCATATCCCATGAAAGGTCCCTTATATTCAAAGGCCGGCATTCCCCATTTTAATGTTTCTGTTACATCCGGACAGTTATTGTGGATGAGCTTCCTGATATGCTCCATAATAGGTTTTGCAAAATCCTGTGACTTTGCGATGTATGCGTCAATTCTTTTATCTTTTGCTCCCATACGATCTATTTTTTTTCCGGTTACAGTGTAAGTTCATTTAACTTCTTCAAAATATTTACCCGTAAATTTATATTCCTTAAATTTATCGGTTACTGATCCGTTTTCTTCGTTTACAACAGGTACTTTGATAGTTTTTGCCACAGCATCATACTTTATAAGTTCAAGCGGTCTTTCAGTTCTATCAACCACCGAGAAAAAATCATATCCTATCCCGATATCACTTTCCATTCCTTTGGAGGTTTTGACCAGTTTAACATTTTCACGGAGTGAATCAAATTCAATTTTAAAGAAGTCAAGCCCGGTGTATTTATCCCTGTTGGAAAAATCAGAATATTGAACGCCTATATAACAGGTACCATCATCAGTTGGCAGAGTATAAATTTTTGAAAACCATGACTTAGGATCACCTTCAATATCGCTCACAGGTTGTTTTACGTATACTTTGTTCCCGTACCTGAATTGATAGATGTTTTCATAAAATCTCATCGTACCGCCTGTTTGAGTATCCCATGAATATATTCTGAACAAATTGTCATCCGAAGAAGCAATAGTAAGACCGGCTTTTACAACAACATCCATTGGGTCAGTTATTGTAAAGGGATGTTCGATAAGATACTTCAACAGTAACTTTTTGAAAAGTGAGTTTTCGTATTCAACTGAGTCAGCATTAGGGGAATCATATTTAAAGTGCTCCATGCGTTTAAGGTGGCCCGCAAGCATACTCTCTACATCTTTTGAATCCTGAGCAAGTACCGAAGCAGATAGTAACAAAAGAATTAAAATGACTGTATATTTCATTGTTTTATAGTAATTTGTGCGTCAGTCAGCAATTTACTAAAGCAAGTACGCAATATCAATGATTATTAATAATTATTACAATCGGGAGTTTTTCAGGATATTAGCGGAAAAGTTACACTCCGAATTGAGTCAGATGGTGATTAATATGTTTCCAGGTGATGATACCCCATTCTTCAGGAGTAAGCTTACCAAAGAACGGGTGCGGGTTTGAGCTTATTGCTGCGGGACCCTTTTCAGCAAGTGAAGATACTAATTTTATCAATTTTTCCTTTTCAGCTTCAAGGTCATAACTGCTTTTGGGTTTGAACTCATTGCTGGTTGGTACACCTTTTTTGAATGGTTTATCGCTTAACACTTCTTTCAGCGCCATTTTACCGAATAACTTTCCTAGAAATCCCTGCTTCAATTTCAGCTCTCCAAGTGATACCCTTATCGGCTCCTGCAAATGGAAAAGCATTCCTGCTGCATCCAATTTTCCCCATTCAGCCTTTGAGTCTGTGTTGATCTTTCTGATGCGTTCGATAATTTTAGTGTTATCTTCTTTGTTAAATAGATTATTCATATGTTAAGCTCCAACTCCTTTTGAGGGATCCCAGTTACCGAATTGTTTGCGCAAATGTACAATCTGTCCAATATGATATGCATTATGAATTGTCATCTGCGTAAGCATTTCATACCACGAGGCACCGTATCCCGGAAAAGCTTCCGAAGAAAGATACCCGTCATCCGAATTATTTACTTTTTCAATTATTGCAAGAGATATTTCGTTCAGTTT
>CAZQYL010000074.1:8655-10294 GCA_964597425.1 uncultured Ignavibacteriales bacterium
TTTTGATCATGTGCTGCTTTAAGCTGCTCTAAGATAATTTCTTTTGGTGTCAAATTGACTGCTATTTATGTTTACTAAAAAAAATTATCTACAAAAATAACACAATTTTTATTTAGTTGTATTCAGGCTTATACATTATTTCTTTTATAAATGATTCAATATCTTTGGGTCTTTTTATCTGAGCCAGATCGTTATCAAATATGAATTTTGTCACATCAATCGCGATTTTTTCAGCAACTTTTCTGATATTCTGCACCGGCGGGAAAACTATACCGTTTTCTATATCACTTTCGCTTACCTGGTCAGATAGCGAGTGAAGTGCGGTTATGAACATTTCATCATTTACGCGTCTGGCTTTGGTGGCAAGTACTGCAAGCCCCACAGCGGGGAATATGTAAACATTATTTCCCTGGCTTGGGAAAAATGTTTTACCGCCGATCTTGACAGGTGGGAAAGGACTCCCGCTTGCGAATATTGCTTTTCCTTTGCTCCATAAGTAAGCTTCTTCGGCGGTGCATTCTGAGTGTGAAGTAGGATTTGAGCACGGGAAAATTATTGGTCTCTCATTCAATTCACTCATAAGCTCAACAATTTCTTTTGTGAATGCACCTTTTTGGGTACTCAATCCCAAAATAGCTGTAGGTTTTACTATCCGTATAGCTTCAGCGAAATTATCACACTCAATATCATTATTCGCAAATGGCAGCTTATGAGCCTCCAGGTCATTGCGCTTTCTTGATATGATTCCTTTACTATCGAACAGCCAGAACCTGCTGAATGCCTCTTCTTTGGTTAATCCTTTTTGAATAAGTACCTTTGTCATTAATTCAGCGATCCCTATTGATGCAGCACCGGCTCCTAAAAACAAGAACCTGTGGTCTTCCAGCGGTGTCCCTGAAATCCTGCAGGCAGTAAGCAAACCTGAATCAATCACACTCGCAGTACCTTGTATATCATCATTGAAGCAGCAAACCCTGTTCCTGTACTGATCAAGTATTTTAATGGCATTAGTGCCAGCAAAGTCTTCCCACTGTATGCATATATCCGGGAAAACTTCATTTACCGAAGTAACGAACTCTTCTATGAATTCTTCGTATTCCTTGCCGCGTACACGTTTAATTTTTAACCCGGGGTATAAAGGATCTTCCAGCAATGCTTCGTTGTTCGTTCCGGTATCAAGTACAATCGGCAAGGTAAGAGCAGGCGGAACGCCTGCGCATGCTGTGTAAAGGCATAGCTTACCTATAGGTATACCCATACCTGACATGCCGAGATCTCCAAGTCCGAGAATTCTCTCACCATCGGTAACAACTGTGAACCGTACATCCTTAACAGGCCAGTTTCTCAACAGCGCTGCAATGTTACCTTTTTGCTTTATCGAAATATACATTCCGCGCGGTCTTCTGAATATATGCCCGAACTGTATGCATGCATCGCCAACAGTCGGAGTGTAAATGATTGGCATATACTTCACGGGATTATCCATGATTGTGCGGAAGAATAGAGTTTCATTGTAATCAAGCAATTGCAGAAGGAAAACATATTTGTTTATCGGAACTGTTAACCGGTCAACCTGTTCATTCACTCTTAATAACTGGGTTTTCATTGTCTCAATGTTATCAGGCAGCAAACCGTTTAA